>JALSOO010000116.1 GCA_026986355.1 Campylobacteraceae bacterium
ACAGAACAACCAAAACCAGTTACCAATGGGATAAAGCTTTTACCATGTAATCCAAATTTATGAAAAAATCCATCAAGTATAAATGCTACCCTACTCATATAACCTGTGGTCTCCAATAGTGCTATACCAATATATAATATAATAATATTAGGCAAAAAGAGCAATACAGCCCCTACCCCTGCAATAACACCATCAACAATTAGACTTCTAAACTCATCATTTGGAATTAGTGAGCCTACCCCATCTCCAAAATATCCAATACCAGCATCAATATAATCCATAGGAATAGCACCCAACTTAAATGTTAACTGAAAAAGCCCCCACATCAAAAATAGGAAAATAGGTATACCGATAATTTTATTGATAAGTACACTATCTATCTTTTGTGTTCTATTTTTCCCTTTAGATTTTTGACCACTACACTTAACCGTCTCCATACGGATACCACGAGCTACGGAGATATACTCATTTGCTTTAATCTCATCTATATTTTTAGTATCGTGATGAGTATATATATGATTTAGAGACTCTATAATACGAGGTTGAAGCTCTATCATAATAGGCTCTTTATGTAAATTTTGGTATAAATCTCTATCTTCAAATAGAACTCTAATAGCTATCTCACGAGAGCTTAAATCTCTAAGTCTAAAACCCTTCTCATCTAAAAAGGTGCTTATAGATAAAATCTCCTCCTCTACAGGGTCAGAGTAGACGATATTTGAGTTAATTCTCTTATTTGAATCGGCTACCTCATGTACTTTTTCTAGTAACTCCTCTATCCCCTCTTTTGTACTAGCAGAGACTAATACCGTGGGAATACCTGTAATCGCCTCTATTTGAGCTACATCTATCTCTATCCCCTCTTTTTTGGCTTCATCTGCCATATTTAGAGCCAATACCATCTTTTTATTGAGCTTTAAAAGCTCCAAAGTCAATAGTAGATTTCGTTGTAGATGAGTAGAATCCAAAACATTAATAATCACATCATACTCTTCATTTAATAGATAATTATGTGCTACCTTCTCCTCTTGGGAAAAACCACGTATTGAGTATGTACCTGGTAAATCTACCATCTCTATTTGATGACAATGGTGTTCAAAACAGACTTCAGTCTTCTCTACTGTTACACCAGAGAAGTTACCAACCTTTAGACTATTAGAGCTACTCATTGCATTGATTAGCATAGATTTACCTACATTTGGCTGTCCTGCTAAAATAACTTTTATTATGCTTCCCATTATATCTTTTCTACCTCTATTTTATTTGCTTCTTCACCTCTTAAGCCTATTAAAGTATCATCTACCATTATCTCCATAGTCTGCTTACCCAAGGAACACGCCTCAATGCTAAACTCTGACCCTCTTACTACACCAAATGAGAATAATCTTCTCTTTAAATCCTCATTAGTCTCTATCTTTTTAATCATACCTCTATCGCCTTTTCTCAAATCTGAAAGTCTCATATTTACCCTTTTTATAGTTTATTTTTTGCAAATGATAGTAACTATCAACTTAACAAGCAATAAATTATCTATCTATTTAATTAAAAATTATAATTTGCATAAACTCTTAAGTGTTTTGCATCATCTTCGCCTACATTTGAGCCTTTTAAATCTGAATAGATAAGATGGATTTCCATATCCTTATCTATAGCATATGATGCTACCAAATCCATCTCGGTAGAGTCTCGTTTATCTTCTTGCTCTAATGTTATTTTTCCCAATCCTACGCTCAATCCATCTAAGCCCAATATAGAAGCATCAAACTCTCCTCCTATCCATTTAGCTTTACAGTTGTCTCCTCCATTATCTATAATTAGATATTCAGAGTTAGAGAAAAAAGGTCCTCCACCAAAACCACTAAAAGCAGAGCCATCTTTGGTCTCATTATACGATGAGGTAAGGGTTAAACCCATATTTTTAGCTGTAAAACTCAATGTCCCACCTAAAACCTTTGTAGAACCACCTATATTATGACCCTGTTTTGCATATTGTAATCCAAAACTATAACCGTAAGAGCCAAACTCCTGCTCATAATCAGCCTCTAAATAGCTAATTGTATCTATCTCTCCCCCACTTAATCTATAATACCAACTCATTAAAGAGAGATTCTCAATCCCCTCATAAGTCAAACCTAAAACCTGCATACCTTTAGAGCCATTTAGTTTGGTAAATTTATCAATAACCTCTGCATCAACACCTGCCATCTTCTGAATTTCACCTAAAAATATGGTAGTATCTTTTATATCACTATTAATCAGAGTCAATGCTTCAAATGTATTTGGAATCATACCTATATCATCAACTTGTGCAAAAGGTGTTTCTATCTCTTGACGACCTAGTTTTATAAGATTTTTGCCAAACTCTCCCTTTAGGTACGCCTCTCCTACAATACCATAGGATTTATGATTATCCCCTCGTAAGGGTACAAGCCCTCTATTGTCATCATTAAATAGTGCTGTTGTTCCATAGATACCTGCCCCTAGAGATACCCCATCAGTGGGAGCTGTCTCAAAATGTATCTTTCCTCCAAGAGCATCATCTCTATATATCTTGTCATTTTTTACATTATGATACTGATATGACCCTCGTATATATCCATCTAGCGTATAATTACTCTCTGCATGTAAACTACCTAGAGTTAATAACCCTACTGCTACAACCTCTTTCGTCATTCAACCTCTCCAATACAATATTGATTATAGTTATCATTTAACTGATTGAATCATATCTTAAAATAACTTAGAAAATAGTTAAAGTGATAATTATTATCATATTTTTAACTTAAAAAAATAATGTGATTAATATTAGTGG
>JALSOO010000117.1 GCA_026986355.1 Campylobacteraceae bacterium
CTAAATTTTTCTTTGCCAAAGATGGCAAAACCAATCCAACATCAGAACTAAAAGCCTCTATAGAGAAACTTATATTAGATAAGAGTGATGATGAGAACTCAACTCTATGTCACTACCCCTCTCGTTCAAATTGGATTTTAGAGCAACTACCAGAGCTAAAAGAGAAGATTAAAATACCTCAATGTAAAGCACTAAAAAAAGAGCTAAAAGAGTTAGGAGCAAAACATGTAACTCTAATCTTGGCTTCTGCACATATGAACTCTCCTGCTTCGGCATTTGGTCATACCTTTTTACGAATAGACAATAACCCAAATACCCCCCTACTCTCTTATGCTGTAAACTACGCTGCTCAAACAAGAGAAGATAATGGATTTATATACGCCTACCAAGGACTCTTTGGTGGGTATAAAGGTCTCTACTCTATTGAGCCATACTATAAGAAGTTAAAAGAGTATTCAGATTTGGAACAGCGTGATGTTTGGGAGTATACCTTGGATTTAAATCAAGAAGAGATAGATAGAATGGTGCTTCATATATTTGAGATTCGCCACTTCTATGCAGACTACTTTTTTTTATCTCAAAACTGCTCCTATAATCTATTGTGGCTTTTAGAGATTGCAAAAGAGAAGAGTAATCTAATAGATAAATTTAACTATAAAGCAATTCCTATAGATACTCTAAGAGCTGTAATTGCTGAAAAATTAGTAAAAAAGAGTATCTATAGACCCTCTAAACGAAAAGAGATTTTAGCTATTGCTAAACCGATAAAAAATAATCAAATAGCTCTCGATTTTGCCCAAAGTGATGATTATAATTTAACTAAAATAGAGAAGTTAAACCAAAAAGAGAAGATAGCATCATTGGATTTAGCAACAGCCCTACTAAAGATAAAACGCTCCGATAATAAAATCTCAAAAAGAGAGTATCTTGATAGATTTCTAAAGATATTAAGAGAGAGAAGTAGATTGGGTAAAATAAAAAGAGAGAATATAAGTGAACCTTTCTCTCCTAATGATGGACATCTATCGGCAAAAACAACATTTTCATATCTAACTGATAAAGATTTTGAGATACGAACCAAAGTCTCTTATCATGATATATATGATAATGATAAGGGTTATATTTCGGGTGCATATATTAGCTTTTTTGATACTGCCCTAGAGTATAGAGATAATAAAATAGATTTAAAAGAGATAGATTTTTTAGATATAAAATCCTATGCCATTCAAGATAGTATATTTAAACCTATATCATGGCAAGTCTCTCTAGGTGGAAAAAGGATTTTTCAAGATAGACTATATAGTTATCTACAAGCAGGAGCAGGTATTACACTTGGTAGAGATAATCTATATGGATATACAACTATTACCCCAACTATCTACTATAGAAGAGATAGCCTAAAGAGTATATCTATCAATAGTGGTATCTTCTATAACCACTCTAAATATCTAAAATTAGGATTAAACGGTTCAAAAGAGTGGTTTAAAGATAAAAAAGAGATAGAGAGAATTGAACCATTTTTTACCTATAGTTTTGACCAAGAATCTGCTATCAATATAAAATATAGTTATAAAAATTTTGATGGGTTGAATGAGAATAAGAGTTCTATATCGTGGTTTTGGTACTATTAAGTGGTGGCGCCAGACGGAATCGAACCGCCGACACAAGGATTTTCAATCCTTTGCTCTACCAACTGAGCTATGGAGCCACTATTTAGTGAGTACTTCGTGTTTGAAGTGGCTGAAATTATAGCCACTTAAACTTAAAATATTCTTAATATATTAGATATTTTCAATAAATCTAAAAAATTCTTCTCCACGATGTTTGTAGGAGTTAAATTGGTCAAAACTAGCTGATGCAGGAGAGAGCAAGGCTACATCATCTCTATTACGTTTTTTAGATATTGTATCTACAGCATTTTCAAGAGTATCACATGCTGTAAACTCTATCTGATAGCTATTGGCTAATGTTGCTAATTTATTAGAGTTTACTCCTATAGTATAGATATGAAGCTCTTTTGTTGATAATAACTCAAATAGAGGGGTCAAATCTGCTCCTTTATCATCTCCACCCAAGATTAGATGTATAAATCTATCATCATAAGCTTTGACTGCTTGAATGGTTGCATCTAAATTTGTTGCTTTTGAGTCATTTACCCATAATCGCCCTAAGCTATCTCTTCTCTCCTCTTGTCGATGATTATCCAATCTAAAAGAGTTGATAGTATCATAATCGACCTCATCAAAGAGTACTTTTGTAACCGATAGAGCAATAAGTGCATCTTGTAAAAAGGCTGATTTGAAATCTATCTTGGATATATCTATAGAGAAGTAGTCTGCTAAAAATTGAGAAGAGTCATACTCCACTACAAAAGCGTCTGTTTTAGGAAGAGTTAGACCTTTTGGTATAAGTGCCATCTCTCCCTCTCTCATAGTGAGTAGAGGTTTTAGTTTATCTTCTTCATACTCCTTGGCTGTTCCATGCCAATCTATATGGTCAGGGGTAATAGGTAAGAGTAGATAGATATTGGGAGAAGCTATATCTGTATGGTGTAGGGTAAATGAGCTAGATTCAAGTATCCATATAGGTGCATTAGGGTCAAGCTCTGCTAGAGGTGTACCTATATTACCACCTGCAACAGCACCACGTTTTTTTAGTAGATGTTCTAACATCTGTGTGGTTGTTGTTTTGCCATTTGTACCACTAATCCATATAGAAAAAGGCATCTCATCTGCAAAGTAATCATATTCACTCATTAAATTCTCTGCTGATTGAATCAATGGGTGTTTAGGTGGCACACTAGGAG
>JALSOO010000118.1 GCA_026986355.1 Campylobacteraceae bacterium
AAAGCGAAATAGTGAACTTGGTAGTGTAATTTCCTCTGAATATGTGGTAAATATCCTAAAGAGTAAATAATATTTGGAATTGAGCCTAGAAGAATTAATAGAACAAAAATAGCTGAAAGTGTGTCAAATAGAAACATAAATTTAGTAACTCCACATTTTTTTTAATGGAGGGCTGTTAAATATATAAAATCAGTCCTAGATTATTTTTTGTGGAATTTTATCACTATTTAACTTAAAATAACATATTAATCAAATCACTCCACTAAAATCTTTTTAAATATTCTATCTGAATAGTCATAACTCTCTAAATCTCCTGTACCTATATTGTACCACCAACCATGTATCTCTAATGTTCTATTCTCTAAAGCTTCCACTACATAAGGGTATGTCATTAGACGTTGGATAGAGAGTTGGATATTATTTTTTTCTGTAATCTCTGCACGATTTTTTTCAGGATTATGGATACACTCCAATATAGCATTGTGTTTTGCAGGGTAGGCAAATGTAAGCCACTCATCTACATGAGTAAGTTCGATATGCTCTTCATCTTCTGTCTTTTTATGGTATAGATGTTTACATGCACCACACTCACTATGTCCCAAGATAATTATACTTTCAACTTTAAGTAGATTAACTGCATACTCTATAGCTGATTGAGTTGCCCCTTTTGTTCTATCATATGGGGGTACAATATTACCAATATTTCTAGCAATGAAAAATTCACCTGGTACACCAGATAGAATTTTGACAGGGGCTACTCTACTATCACTACATGTTATTATCATCGAGTGAGGATTTTGTCCTAATGTTAAATCATTAAAGAGTTTTTTATTATCTTTAAAATACTCTTTTCTAAATTTCTTGTATCCATCTAAATGTCTCTTCTTCATAATTTACCCTTATCTATTATATAAGGATATTATATCTATATTTACTGCTATTTTTTAATTTAAATAATCTTTTTACTACTTATTTTTTTGAAAAAAGTTATTTTGTAACGCTTTACTCTTCTAAATAAATTGAGTTGTTTTTACTCAATTTCTTTGCAGTAGATATAGCAGAAAAATAGTAGAGTTACTCTTTAATTGAAATTTTTGTATACTGTTAAGATTCGATTCGTATCAATCTATACTCAATACAAAAGGCTAAAATAATGCTTTCACAACGTATACAGACACTATCTGCTTCTTTAACCATTGCTATCTCTTCATTGGCAAGAGATTTAAAAGCCCAAGGTAAAGATGTTATCTCTTTCTCTGCTGGAGAACCTGATTTTGACACACCTATTGCAGTTAAAAATGCTGCTAAAAAAGCTCTTGATGAGGGGTTGACCAAATATACTGCTGTTGCAGGTACACCAGAGCTTCTTAATGCTGTTGCAGATAAACTTAAGCGTGAAAATGGATTAGAGTATACAACAGACCAAATATTAACCAGTAATGGTGCAAAACACTCTCTATTTAACCTTTTTCAAGCTGTTATTGATGATGGAGATGAGGTTATCATACCTGCTCCCTATTGGGTAACATATCCTGAATTGGTTAAATACTCTGGAGGTATATCTGTTATTATTGATACCACTGATGAGAGTGGATTTAAAATTACTCCAGAGCAGTTAAAATCAGCGATTACCCCAAAGACAAAGATGTTGGTATTAACCTCTCCATCAAACCCAACAGGTGCAGTATACTCCAAAGAGGAGCTTGAAGCATTGGGAGAGATTTTAAAAGATACCGATATAATTGTAGCCTCTGATGAGATGTATGAAAAATTAGTATTTGGAGATACACAATTTGTAGCCACAGCCTCTATATCAGCAGATATGTTTAATAGAACGGTTACAATCAATGGTCTAAGTAAATCAGCAGCTATGACAGGTTGGAGATTTGGATATTTAGCATCTGCCAATAGAGAACTTATCTCTGTTATGAATAAGCTTCAATCTCAAAGTACCTCAAATATAAACTCTATTACTCAATCATCAGCTATTGTTGGTCTTGATGGAACAATAGACAAAGAGGTAGAAGAGATGAGGTTAGCTTTTGAGAGTCGTTGTAATGAAGCTGTTGAACTCTTTAATGCTGTAGATGGGTTATCGGTAGTTAAACCAAATGGTGCATTTTATCTATTTGTAAATATCAAAGAGGTATCAAATGACTCAATGCAGTTTTGTAAAGATTTGCTAGAAGAGCAAGGAGTAGCAGTTGTACCAGGTGTTGGTTTTGGAAGTGAGGGTTACTTTAGATTCTCATTTGCAACAGATATAGAGACAATTCGAGTAGGTATCAAACGTATAGAAGCATTTATCAAAAATAGATAGATGATTAGAGTGTGCTACTATTGAAGTAGCACTACATAAAAAACAACAAATCCTACACAAATTATATATAATATATAGTTTTATTAGAAAGGATAAATCATGAAAAAAACTATTATTATAAGCTTATTTGTAGTTACTGCACTTCTTTCTGACAACTTTTTGGGTACACCTATTTTAGCTCCTACTCTAAAACCTCATCATGAGATTAAAAGTTATAGTAAAAATATAGATAACCCACCTCCTAAAGTAGAAGATAGACACTCTAAAAAATACACATTTAAAAAAGATAACCATCGTTATGATAAGCGATATAAACATTTCCTGACTTACGCCCAAAAAAAGCTTAATCGAAAAACAAATCCCATAAAATAAGTAAAAAGAGAGTTTGCAAGAATTGTAGTGCCTAGTAAATATTATACTTATTAATATTTAAGTTAAAATCAGC
>JALSOO010000119.1 GCA_026986355.1 Campylobacteraceae bacterium
TGTATTTAACTATCATATACCATTTGACCCAAGCTCTTATGTCCATAGAATTGGAAGAACTGCAAGGGCAGGGAAGAGTGGTAAGGCAATAACTCTTGTATCTACCCAAGAGTTTAGAGAGTTGCAACGAATCAAAAAGGCTGTTGGCACAGAGATTGCTCTTAGCACTTTGTATATTGGTTCAAACGAACTATCAGATGACTCTTTACAGATATTAAAAGATAAAATCGATGAGATAAAAATAAATGAAGATATAGAGAGAGTTTGTAATTCATTATCAGATGAAAATAAAGATTTATTATTAAAAAAGATGCTCTCATATATGATAGATAAAGAGAATATTTTGGGTGGTTCAATGCTTGGTTATGACAAAGATAGTGTTGATAAGATATTAAAAGATTATCTACAAGAGCAAAAGGTTATAAAAAAAAGAGGTAAAAAGAGAAGATAACTTAACCAAGGAGCTATCGTGGCTACTAAATATATTGATGTAATGGATACAACTTTTAGAGATGGTTTTCTATCTACATATGGCACAAAAGTCTTATCAAAAGATTTTTTGCCTGTTGTAGAGGTTGCAAAAGATGCAGGTGTATCACATTTTGAAGTTACAAGCCCATCCCATTTTTTTGGTTATACATTTAATACCCAAGAGAATATATTTGATATTATTAGGGGGTTTAGAGAAGCTGCAGGAGACGAGGCAAATTTGCAGATTCTATCAAGAGGCATTAGTAATTTGATGCAAGATGTATCTACTTATGAATTAACAAACCTTTTTGCAGATTTAATGGCAAATAATGAAATTACAACAGTTAGAACCTATGATGCTCTAAATGATATTAGAAATTTAGACTTTATCGCAGAGGCGGTTACACAAAAGTATATGCTTCATGAAATATCTATATCTATTATGGAGTTACCACCGGGCAATAGAGGCTCTCACAATGTTTCATTTTATGAGAGAAAATTACGAGAGATACTGGATAATGGAATACCTTTTGACTCAGTAGCTTTTAAAGATGCAACAGGTACTACAACACCTACAAAAATTTATGAAACTGTAAAAATGGCACGAAATCTATTGGGTGATGATATTCATATAAGTGTGCATACTCACGATAGTGTTGGGGTAGGGGTGCCATTTTATCTTGCAGCTTTAGAAGCAGGGGCAAATGGAATAGACTTGGCAATGTCTCCCGCAAGTAGAGGTAATTCACAACCAGATATGCTTACAATGTTGCATGCTGTAAAAGGCATGGGCTATAACCTTGGAGATTTGGATATTAATAAACTTTTAAAGTATAAAAAAGCTCTAAATGAAGCTTTGGATAGTTATGAAAAAAATGCCAGATTAAAAGAGGTTGAACAAGTAGCTATCTTCGCACCTATGCCAACGAATGCTCTAAATTTACATGCAAAACAGCTATTAGATAGTGGTAATATTGATATGTTTGAGAGTATTATTAGTGAAATATCAGAAGTTATGGATAAAGGTGGCTATGCAACTTCTATTATGCCTATTTCACAATATTATTGGCAACAAGCCTATGCAAATGTCAAATTTGGAAGATGGAAAAAAATCACTCAAGGTTTTGGAAAAATGGTTTTAGGATATCTTGGTAGAACTCCAACTGCACCAGATCCTGATATATTTGAGTTAGCCCAAAAAGAGTTAAATTTAAAACCAACAAGTCAAGCTCCAATAGATATAGCATCAGAAGATTACACAAAGAGTTTAGAGTTTTTAGAGAAGATTTTAGAATACGAAACAATAGATGTTACAGATGAAAATATATTTATATTAGCATCGTCAAAAGAGTTAGGGTTAAAATATTTAAAAAATGAACTACCAAAACCAAAGGTAGAACAAAAGGTAGTTCAAAAAGATAAAACTAATGATAATGAAACCTTAAAAGTTGTAGATACAATCGAAATTAAAGAGCCGGAAAACTTAGCTTTAGCTCTTGATATAAAGATAGATGAAGAGAGTATTAAGTCTAAAAGAAATATACATATAAGTGGGGTTGAGGTTCGTGCAAAAACATCTGGTAAAGTGTTTAAAATAACTAAGAAAATTGGAGATATTGTTCAAGAAGGAGAGTCTGTTTTGATAATAGAAAACATAAAAGAGTCAATAGAGATCAAAAGCACAATCACAGGAGCAATACAAGCTTTTAATGTAAATGTTGGTGATAGCGTAACTTATGGGGATTTACTTTTTGTTGTAGAGTAGAGTAACAAAAAGCATTTTTTTTAATATATAAATTGACATAAGTGAATAAAAATTCTTAGTTATAGGTTTTTTTGATATAATTCAAGCGAACTTGGTAGAGTCGAGATAGTAAAAGGCTATCTTAAATAGTTAAAATTAAAAAGAGGAAAAAATGAGTATTGTGGATGCAAAAGATTTAGAGCAATATGGTTTAAAAGATGTAAAAGAGGTAATTTACAATCCAAGCTATAGCAAGATAGCAGATGATGAAAAGTCTAAAGGGGAGTGTGAATTTACAGATAATAATACAGCTGCTGTAGATACAGGGGTATTTACTGGTAGAAGCCCAAAAGATAAGTATTTTGTTGACCAAGAGCCATCTAATAAAAATATTGCTTGGGGCGATATTAATCAACCAATTTCTAAAGAGAATTTTGATAAGCTTTTTGATTTAACAAAAGAGCAATTAAGTGGTAAAGAGCTTTATGTTGTAGATGCTTTTGCAGGTGCGAGTAAAAGTAGTAGAAGAGCTATTAGATTTATTAC
>JALSOO010000120.1 GCA_026986355.1 Campylobacteraceae bacterium
CCTTATTTTTTGGGAAGTATAGCAGAATTATCTCCAATATACTCCTCCAAATCCAAAGATTTGATACCTAAATCCAAAGCAACCTTAGCCATCAAGCCTGTTCCTGATTTAGAGATTAATTTTTTATCTTTATCATAAACTTTTGCTGATTTTACACCACAAGAGGGGCTTCTATCTTTTCCAATAAAGAGTTCGATATTTGGATTCTCTTGAAAAAACTTATGAGCATATCTAAAAATTGGTATAGATAAATCGCTACCATTCTCATTGGAGACTGCTCTAACTATAGAGTGGTTACTAATCAAATCCATCGTTGGTCGTGGTGTACCAAAAGCATAATCTTCTGGACAAAATGGAATAATATGATACTCTTCAAGTTTAGAGAATAACTCTTGATTTAAGTTATGATTCCCATCATAACGACAAGAGTATCCTAACAGACAAGCTGATATAGCTACCTCTTTTTTACTGGACATAATAGATACTCCTATAGAGATAAAGATTAATTAAAACAGTTAAAAGAATAACAATAAAGACTCTTCTACCCGATTTTTTATGTGAGGCAGAGTATAGACCTGGTAACCCTCTACGTCTTCTATCTTCGATAGCAAAAAGCAATAGACTTACCCACATAACCGATAAAACAAATGAAAAAAATATCTCAATCATAACTAAAAGGTATAAACCTTTGTCAACAATAGAGTTGATACCATTAATCTCATAATTAAAGATTAATAAACTAGATAGTGTTAGAACTAAAAGTATTGTTTGTATAAAACGGTGTAAACCATACATTTTACGAATAGCCAACGATATAGAAAAAGCCATTAAGATAGGTAAAAATAGTAGATATACTACAATAGTATCTATATAATAGGGGGCTTGTGTACCTAAAAACCCTAAACCAAACAGATATGCCACTTGTACTCCTTTGAAATAAACCCTTAAAACCTTAATCTATTTCAGTATAGCATATCTCTGTTTGAACTTAAGTAAAAGGAGTTTTACCTTGGTAACATTTTAATTACAGATAACTACTGTTTTTATCTCTGTAAACTCCTCTAATGCCCATTTGGGTCCTTCACGACCTATTCCTGAAAGTTTAGAACCACCATAAGGCTGAACATCAAAACGTAGTGTTGGAATATCATTGATAACCACTCCACCACACTGTGCATCTTCTATAAATCGTTGAGTCAACTTTAAATCATTGGTAAATATAGAGAACTGTAATCCATAGGGGGAGTCATTCATCTTGGTAATTGCCTCTTCATAAGAGTCTACTCTAACGAGTGATACAATAGGAGCAAATACCTCTTCACAAACTATCTTCATATCATCTGTTACATCTGCCATAACCGTAGGAGTAAAACTACCATCAACAACCTCTCCACCTGTTAATAGCGTTGCACCCTCCTCTTTTGCAGACTCTACCCAACTTTTAGCTCTATCTAACGACTCTTTATCAATAAGTGGACCCATAAATGTATCTTCCTCATAAGGAGAACCTACTTTTAGAGTTTTTGTCTCTATTGCAAGTACCTTGGCAAACTCATCATAAATATCACTATGCACATATATTCTCTGTAGAGAGATACAGACCTGCCCAGAGTTTACAAATGCCCCAAAAGCACATCGTGAGGCAGTGTAGGCAATATCAGCAGATTTATCTATAAAACTCCCTGCATTTCCACCCAACTCTAAACTAACCTTTTTGATTCCTGCTTGTTGCGTAATAATATTTCCAACAGGAACAGAACCTGTAAAGGATAAGACTCTAGGAATAGTACTCTTTACCAAGGTACTCCCAACCTCTACATCTCCATAGACAACTGAGAGGGCATCTTTTATAGCATATTTGGAGCTATTAAAAAGTTTTGCCAATTTATAGGAAGTCAAAGGAGCTTCTGGTGTTGGTTTTAAGACAACAGCATTTCCAGCACCTAAAGCAGGAGCTATCTTGTGTGCTACTAGATTTAAAGGAAAATTAAAGGGAGTAATACACGCTACCACACCAACAGGTACACGAGTAAAATAGGCGATAGTTTTTTTCCCACTTGGTGCAATATCGGTAGGAATAGTCTCTCCATGTAGTGCAACCAACTCTTTGGCTGTAATTCTAATCGTCTCAATAGATCTATCAACCTCTACACGAGCAAATGCCAAAGGCTTAGCTACTTCATGAACCAAAGTCATTGCCATATCTTCACGATGATATTCTAGCATATCAGCTACATCTTCCAACCACAATATTCGTTGGTGTAGAGGTGTTTTAGCTGTCTCTTTTGAGGCAACCTCTGCAATTTTTAATGCACAAATAGTATCTTGGGCATTACAGATAGGATATCGGCTTACTACCTCATCACTATAGGGACTTCTGCGTTCTAAAATATTATCTCTTGTCTCCTCTTGACTTCCCATAAATATTTTTGCATCATTTATTCTATTATTACTATTAAAAATACCGAACATCATCTTTCCTTTTTATCTGATTATATCAAAATAACTTATCTAAAATCCTAAAAGCATCTTCTGTTCCTCTATTTAATATAGTAGGTAATTGACTTTTAATAACTCTTTTAATATCAATCGAAACCTTAGGTTCTTTGAGCGTTCCACCCAGCTTTCCATAGAGTTTTCTACCCACTATTCCAAATTCAATCTTTGAACTAATCAAATCTGTTTTAGAGTTTACTCTCAAATCAGTAAAGTAGAGATGCCGACCCTCTCCATTATCAATTTTTAAATTAGCATAGAGTGTTGAGTCTTGATACGCACCCAAAAATGAACTATTGTCATAGCTATCTTGCAATATATCAATACCCGTTAAAGTCAAAATCTTATCAGTTATCTCTGTTTTTCTAAACTTTGTCTCTATCCATTTGGTATCAAATCGAATAACCCTGTTTTTTATATCATCATCAACATTACCATAAACTTTTGCTGACAATATAGGAGGATAAGAGAAGAAATAGAGTAGTTTTACTAGAGATAGACCATCTAAATGAAAGGTTAGAGTATCTTGGTTATATTTATAGGTCAAGAGTCCATCAAATGTACTACTACTACCTATAATAGTCATATATTTATTACTGTTATCTATCTCTCCTCTACTAAAAAACTCTTTATGATTTGACTTAATGATATTCATCTTATAAAGATACTTTTTTTCACTCTCTCCTTGGCATAACGAACCTCTAATATCAACCCTATGCGTGATGTGAATATTATTATATTTTAAATTATCTCCCTTTATATGATAATCTATATTAAAGTTATCTTCATTATCTATTCCCTTGATATATGCTATTGCACTATTATTAATCTTTATATTCATACTAAATTTAGGATAATTATTTATATCCAAAGAGGATACCTCTAAATCATTATTACTTTTTTTAGAAATATAAACGCTTAATAGTTGAGCCAAAGAGTGATGACCCAAAGAGCTATTTAATAAATAGATAATAATGATTGTTAAAAAACTCAAAAACCATAACAGATATTTCCAAAATATATACATCAATAACCCTACCTATTTTTTAGCATAGTTTAGCACAAAAAGAGAGTTTAACACGACTTTAGCTAAAATGTTGAATTATTTTTTTAATGAAAAGAAACACTGGAGAAACGCATAGATGAATGAAGCAGAATATATCTGGATGGATGGAGAGCTTACTCCGTGGAAAGAAGCAAAAGTACATATACTAACCCATACACTACACTATGGAAATGCTGTATTTGAAGGAACAAGAGCCTACCAAACAGAAGATGGATTGGCTATCTTTAAATTAGAAGAGCATTGTAAAAGACTCTATAATTCAGCCAAGATTGTAGCCATTCAACCAAATATAGATTATGAGAGAGTGAAACAAGCACATATTGATGTACTAAAAGCCAATAAATTTAAAGAGAATGTTTACCTACGACCTATTATCTATTTGGGTTATGGACAGATGGGGATTTACCATAAACATGTACCTGTAAATACTTCGGTAATTGCGTGGGAATGGGGTGCATATCTAGGAGCAGATGGGCTAGAAAAAGGGATTACTACTTGTACCTCATCAATTACTAGAAATCCTAACCGTTCTACTTTTGGAAAAGCAAAAGCAGCAGCAAACTACCTAAACTCTCAAATGGCAAAATATGAAGCGATTGAGAATGGATTTGATGAAGCATTGATGCTTGATGAGAATGGATTTATAGCTGAAGGAACTGGTGAGTGTATCTTTATTGTAAGAGATGGGAAATTAATCTCTCCACCAAATGATAACTCACTAGAATCTATTACCCAAGCAACTGTTTTGGAGTTGGCGAAAGATATGGGAATAGAGATAGAGAGACGTAATATAACAAGAGATGAAATATACATTGCAGATGAGCTATTTTTAACAGGAACAGCAGCAGAGGTTACTCCTGTAAAATCATTAGACCACAGAGTAATTGGCGAGGGAAAAAGAGGAGAGATTACAGAGAAATTACAGAGTGCCTATTTTGATGTTGTCTTTGGACGCAATGAGAAGTATAAACACTATCTTACCTATATATAAGGAGCAAAACAATGCCAGCAGATATGAATGACTATTTTAAAAAGAAACAACCCAATAAGAGTGGAGTTAATAACCCTCCACCCAAAAAACCTCAACAAACTATGGGTGAAGGTAATGGTGGTGGAAAATCAGCCCCATCATGGATATTTCTGCTTTTAGCAATTGTTGCTGGTTTTATCTTTTTTAAACCATTTACTATTATCAACTCTGGAGAGATAGGAATAAAAGTAAATACAGGTAAATTTGAAGAAAATCCTCTAAAAGCAGGTTTTCATGTATATATACCAATTGTACAAAAGATAATCATAGTAAATACAAAAATAAAACAGATTATATATAGTAATCAAGATAATGTTGTCAATACAAGTAGATATAGTAGTTTAAATAGTATATCTGATGATGGGCTTATCAGAAATAAAGCGATTCCAGTACTTGACAAGAGAGGTCTAACTGTTCATATTGATTTGGCTGTTCAGTATCAACTACGTTCTGAAACTGCACCAAAAACTATTGCTAGATGGGGACTTCATACATGGGAGGAGAAGATAATAAACTCTAAAGTGAGAGAGGTTGTTCGTGATGTAATTGGGCAATATGCAGCTGAAAAACTACCAGAGATGAGAAATGATATAGCAACAGCAATTCAGACAAAAGTAACCCAAAAAGTTGAAGCCCTAGAGGGTAAACCTGTGATTCTATCATCAGTTGAGCTTAGAAATATTGTTCTACCTCAAAAGATTAGAGATAAGATAGAGCAACTTCAAGCTGAAAAACAAAATGTTAATATTGCAGAGCAACAAAAAGAACGTGCTAAACAAGAGGCACAAAAAAATGCAGAGATTGCACGTGGAGAGGCCGAAAGAAATAGAATTGTAGCTCAAGGTCAAGCTGATAAAATCAGAATAGAAGCACAAGAACAAGCCAAAGCAAACAAACTTATCTCTGCATCATTAACACCTGAAATTCTTCAATTAGAGATGATTAAGACACAAGGTAAATTCAATGAAGCACTTAAAGTAAACAAAGATGCTAAGATTTTCTTAACCCCTGGTGGAGCAGTTCCAAATATTTGGATAGATACCAAAGGGCAAACACAAAGAGCTGTATCAACACAGCAATAATTGTAGGGTGTAGTCCCCGACTACACCAATGAAATAAAATTTTAATAATATGGTGTAGAGAGTCTCTACACCCTACGGAGACTAAATGCAAATTAATTGGCAAAAAAACCCACTTATCCCAGCAATAGCTCAAGATTTTGAGACAAATGAAGTACTTATGTTAGCATATATGAATGAAGAAGCTTATAACTTAACGCTAAGCACAAGTTATGCACACTACTTTTCACGCTCTAAACAACGTATTTGGAAAAAAGGCGAAAGTTCTAATCATACCCAAGAGATTAAAGATATATTACTTGATTGTGATGCCGATACTCTAGTGCTTAAAATAAAGCAAAATGGTGTTGCGTGTCATACAGGAACTAAAAGTTGTTTTTTTACCTCTGTGACACAAAACAGAAGAGTTCTTGAAAAAGAGGTAGATACTAATGCTATGTATGGTGTCATTGACACCCTTTATCATACGATACTAGAGCGTAAAAACTCAAGTGATAGCAAAAAATCTTGGACAAAAAAGCTACTTAATGATAAAAAATTACTATTAAGTAAAATTCGTGAAGAGGCAGATGAGGTTTGTGTGGCTATAGATGAAGAGTCAGATAAACAGGTTATCTATGAGAGTGCTGATTTACTCTATCATACCATTGTAGGATTAGGATACCGTGATATATCTCCAGATAGAGTCAAACAAGAGATAGCACGGCGTTTTGGAATGAGTGGGATTGAAGAGAAAGAGAATCGGCAAAAATAGTTATAGATTCACTTATATTTACCAAAAAAAACATAAGCTGTTCTAAACCTCTATTTATTAGATCTAATAGCTCTGTAAAACCCATAAAATAATCATCTAACCCTAGATTTTGAACTTTAATTCTATTATAATAAAGCTATAAACTTAGAAGGGCATTTATGAAAAAATTTATTATAACCATAAGCTTACTCTCTACATTAAGCTCATCAATACTATTTGCAGAGACTATTTTAACATTAGGAGAAAGAAATCCATCAGATATTGATATGATGCCTGCAAATGAGATAAAAGATACAATTGAAATACCACAAGATACCACAGAGTTTTCAAAAAAAATTACACCTATGAGTGCTGATGAACAGTTAGAATACGATAGACGCTACAATGAAAAATTTTTTGAGCCATGGGATAAAGGTATGGTAATGTTAAGCAATAGCGAAAAAACATGGCAATTTAAATATGCAAAAGAGAGAACATATCATAAAGATAGAACACCTATTTCCAAAGCTTGGTATAAAAAAGAGATAAAAAACTCCAATTTTGAAAATTCAGATAGTCTCTCAAAACCTGCTATTACCGTAAGACATACCAACCTAAAACTCTATCCAAGTTCAGAGGCTATCTATTATGACCCAAAACGAACAGGAGAGGGGTTTCCTTTTGATTACAATCAAAACTCCTCTGTACATATCAATACACCTATCGTTGTATCTCACTACTCATTGGATAAAAAATGGGTATATGCACAAACATCATTTGCATCAGGTTGGATAAAAGTAGAAGATATAGCTTTTGTAACACCAGCATTTCAAACTCAATTTAGAAATGACAACTACTCTATTACAGTCAAAGACAATCTAAATATCAGTGATGATAATGGTTTTATCTCATTAGTCAAGATAGGAAGTATATTTCCTATAGACCCAGAGACCAAAAAATATCTTCTTGCAAAAAGAGATGAGAATGGTTCTGCCTATCTTTCAAAAGTAACTGTTAATGATATAGATATTATTGCTCATAAACCTATTAAATTTAATCCCTACAATATAGCCTATATATCAAAACAGCTTGTAGGAGAGCCTTATGGTTGGGGTGGAGGATATGAGACTCGTGACTGCTCAGCATTGACACAAGATTTTTTTGCTCCATTTGGAATATACTTAGCTAGAAATTCACGACAACAAGCCAATAATGGAAATGAGTTTATATCAATAAAAGGTATGGATAAAAAAAGAAAACAAGATACTATCTTGGCTGATGCAAAACCTTTTCGTTCACTTCTATTTGTACCAGGACATATTATGCTATATCTAGGAGAGAGAAAAGGAGAACCTATTATCCTACATAACTATTGGGGCGTACGATTAAAAGATGGAAGTAAAAAAGTGTTAGCACGAGCTATTATCACTACAACAAAACCGGGAATAGAACTACCAAATATAAAAAAGAAGAGTATGCTAATCAACACCTTGACAGGGATAGTAAACTTTTAATAAGGAGTTAATAATTAAATGAAAATAGCTATAGCAGGAACAGGATATGTTGGCTTAAGTAATGCTGTGCTGTTAGCACAGCACAATAAAGTAGTAGCTCTTGATATAGTAAAAGAGAAAGTTGAACAGATAAATAGAGGTATAAGCCCAATAGAAGATAGAGAGATAGAAGAGAATCTTCCAAAAGCTATAAAAAGTAACAACTTAAAAGCAACAACAGATAAAGAAGAGGCATATAAAAATGCTCATTATATTATCGTAGCAACTCCAACTAACTATGATGAAGTTACAAACTATTTTGATACATCGTTGGTAGAAGTAGTTATCAAAGATATATTAGAGATAAATCCAGATGCAACCATAATAATAAAATCAACTATACCCGTGGGATATACAAAAGAGATAAACAGACAATTTAATACCAATAATATCATATTCTCACCAGAATTTTTAAGAGAGGGAAAAGCACTCTATGACAACTTTTACCCAAGTCGAATTATCGTAGGAGAGGAGAGCAAAAGAGCAGAGATATTTGCAAATCTTCTAGCAGAAGGTGCAAAAAAAGAGCATATAGATATTTTGTTTACAGATTCAACTGAAGCAGAGGCAATCAAACTATTTTCCAATACATATCTTGCTATGCGAGTAGCCTTTTTTAATGAGCTAGACTCTTATGCCCTAACTCATGGTCTAAAGACAGAGCAGATTATAAAAGGTGTAGGCTTAGACCCAAGAATAGGTACACATTACAACAATCCAAGCTTTGGATATGGTGGATACTGCCTACCAAAAGATACTAAACAACTCTTGGCAAACTACCAAAATGTCCCTAGTAATATTATGCAATCTATAGTAGATGCCAACCGTACAAGAAAAGATTTTATAGCAGACCAAATTATAAATAGACTACCAAATTTATATAGCACAGTTGGGATATATAGACTTGTAATGAAAAGTGGAAGTGACAACTTTAGAAGTTCAGCAATACAAGGTATAATGAAACGCTTAAAAGCCAAAGGAGTAGAGGTAATTGTATATGAACCTGTATTAAAAGAGGATAGATTTTACAACTCTAAGGTTATTAAAAAGCTAGAAGAGTTTAAAAAAATGAGTAATATTATAGTAGCAAATAGAATCGAAGATAATATAAGTGATGTTAAAGATAAAATCTTTACTAGAGATATATTTAATAGTGATATTTAAGGAATAAATTTGAAAATATTAGTAACTGGAACAGCTGGATTTATAGGTTACCATTTAGCACAAAAGCTAATAGAGAGAGGCGATGAGGTAGTCGGACTAGATAATATAAATGACTACTATGACCAAAAAGTGAAATATGGCAGACTTCAAAGAACAGGTATTATAAAAAAGATAAATGAGGGTATAGATATAGAGTATAACACTCTATTACAATCTTCAACCTATGAAAATTATAAATTTATCAAATTAAATCTTGAAGATAGAGAGAATATAGAAAAACTTTTTGAAGAGGAAAAATTTGATAGGGTTATAAACTTAGCTGCACAAGCAGGTGTTAGATACTCTTTGAAAAATCCATATGCTTATGTAGATAGTAATATTGTTGGTTTTGTAAATCTTTTGGAGTGTTGTAGGCATCATAATATAGAACACTTAACCTATGCAAGTAGCTCAAGTGTTTATGGATTAAATGAAGTACAACCATTTTCAACTCATCACAATGTTGACCACCCTATCAGTCTATATGCAGCTAGTAAAAAGAGTAATGAATTAATGGCACACACCTACTCTCATCTATTTAATCTCCCTACAACTGGGCTTAGATTTTTTACTGTTTATGGACCTTGGGGACGACCAGATATGGCACTCTATCTCTTTACAAAAGCAATTATAGAGGATAAACCCATAGATGTCTTCAACTATGGAGAGATGCAGAGAGATTTTACCTATATAGATGATATTGTAGAGGGTATAATAAGAGTCAATGATAACCCTCCAAAAGGAGACACTAAATGGAGTGCCAAAAATCCTAATCCATCAAGCTCTAAAGCACCTTATAAAATCTACAATATAGGCAATAACAACCCTGTAAAACTTATGGATTTTATAGAAGCTATAGAGAATAAGCTTGGTAAAAAAGCAGAAAAGAATATGCTACCTATACAAGCAGGAGATGTACCTAGTACCTATGCAGATGTTAGTGATTTGATAGAGGATTTAGGTTATAAACCAAAAACTTCTATTCAAGAAGGGATAGATAACTTTATAGATTGGTATCTTGAATTTTTTAATATTAAAGTACCTAGTAAATAAGGTACTTTTAAATACTATTTGAAAAACTACAAAACAGTACAAGATGGACTATCTGCACTACCACCTGCAAAGTAATCTCCATCAAAACTAACTAATGAGTATTTGGTATCGTCTCCTAGTGATGCTTTTAATCCTTCTATAGATAAAAATCCTAATGAATCAGCATCTATATATTTAGCTATCTCTTCGGGAGTTTTAGATGCAGATATAAGCTCAGTGGTGGTTGCTGTATCTATACCATATCTACAAGGGAACTTAATCTCAGGAGAGGCGATACGCATATGAACCTCTGATGCACCTGCCTCTTTTAGTAGTTTTACAATCTGTTTAGAGGTTGTTCCTCTTACTAATGAGTCATCTACAATGGCTACTCTTTTTCCCTTAATCATATCTTTTATAGGAGAGAGTTTTAGCTTTACTTTCAAATCTCTTATCTCTTGGGTTGGCTCTATAAAGGTACGTCCTACATAGTGGTTTCGTACTATTCCCATCTCAAAGGGTACACCCATACCATCGGCATAACCTTTGGCAGCAGCTACGCCAGAGTCTGGTACAGGTAGAACCAAATCAATATCAGCAGGTGTCTCTTTAGCTAACTGTTTGCCCATCTTTAGACGCATATTATATACAGTTTTTCCTGCTATGATAGAGTCTGGTCTTGCGAAATAGATATATTCAAAAGCACAAGGGTGTGGGTCTGGTTCAAAAATCATCTCTG
>JALSOO010000121.1 GCA_026986355.1 Campylobacteraceae bacterium
TATTTGATTTATAATTTTTCTACGTATAACTCTCTCCATTTTTATTTTTGCAAACTTAAACCCATCATCTAAGCCAATGGTATACTCCTCTGAATCAAAACCAGCAAGATATTTGGGGTTAAAGGGTTATACCGTTTTGCTTTTGCACTCTATATCCTTTTAAAAAAATATTATTAATCATTTGATTTTATCGTAAGTATCTTATAAGAGATGAAATTAATCTATCTCTTTACAATCTCTTTATGTACCAATGTTGTTAAACCAAGAAGTTTCCACCCTTGAAGCCCCTCTCTATAATAGAGTATCTTCTCTGGAGGATAACCATATTTTAATAGATTGGGAACAAAATGTGAAGCTTGAGCACACCAAACACCATTATCAAATATTGCTAACTCTTTTATATTAGAAAAATCCCAAGAACCATCTGATTTTACTTTCATTCCCAAAATTTTAAAAATCATCTCTATCTTTTTTTTATCTGCATTCTCAATAACAGGAAAAGGTATATTGATAGCAGAAGGAATCGTCTCTAGCTCAAACCAACTCTTTAAGCGTGTATCTACCAAAATACCTTTGTGAGAGGGAAGTTTTAGATTAATAAACTTAATCAATTCAATCTCTCCAATATTCTCTATATTTTTATCAATTTTTGTGGGTTGAATACAAAAAGGAGGACACTGCCGTGAGGTCTTTACAAAATCATCTGTTAAGACATTACCAACATCTTGTATTCGTTCAATTTTGACTTTTTGACCAGAGTCACTTGTAATAATATGAGATAACTTATCTGTTATACCAACTAAATAGTTATCTTTTTTAGGTGTTTGTGCCAATACTATACTCGTTAGTAACGAGACTATAAGTACTTTATTCATCTAATCTTCCTTTTATATTTTAAATAGCGTCTATTATACTATTTTTAGAATAAATCTCTTAATAAAATCATCTATTAATCTTAGTTGTGGCAAAATTCTTTACCAAGTAAAAGAGCAAGGAATATCCCCATGGCAATCACTATTGATGCACCCCTAGATATGCACCTACACCTAAGAGACAAAGAGATGCTTAAAAGAGTAGCACCCCTAAGTTCAGATAGTTTTTCTGGTGCAATTATTATGCCAAATCTTGTACCTCCTATTACAACAAAAGAGGAGCTTATAAGCTATAAAAATCGGATAAAAGAGGCTATTGGAGAGGATAATTTTACTCCCTATATGACACTATTTTTCAAACCAACCTATACAAAAGAGTTCTTAGAGTCTATAAAAGATGAGCTAACAGCAATCAAACTCTACCCTGCAGGGATTACAACCAATTCAGAAGGTGGAGTGAGTGGATTTAATGTAGAGGAGTTACGCCCTACCCTTGAAGCGATGAGTGAGCTAGAGATTCCTCTTTGTATTCATGGAGAGACCAATGGATTTGTAATGGATAGAGAGGCTCAATTTGTCTCTATCTATGAGATGTTGGCTACCAATTTTCCTAAACTAACTATAATTATGGAGCATATCACAACCAAAGAGAGTGTAGAGGCTTTGGATAGATTTGAAAATCTATATGCTACGATTACACTACACCATCTCATGATTACTCTTGATGATGTAGCAGGTGGAATGCTTCAACCTCATCTATTTTGCAAACCGATTGCAAAACGTCCAGAAGATAGAGACGCACTTAGAAGAGTAGCTCTATCAGGACACCCAAAAGTTATGTTTGGGTCAGACTCTGCACCACACCCCCAAGATGCCAAAGAGTCCTGTGGGTGTGCAGCAGGTGTATTTACAGCACCTATTGCACTTCAAGTTTTGACCCAACTCTTTATGGAACACTCAACTCCTGAAAATCTACAAGCTTTTATCTCGGACAACGCACAAAAGATATACAAAAACATCACTGTTCCTAGAAAAAGTGTTGTTTTAGAGGAGAAACCCTTTACTGTTCCAGATAAATATGGTACTGTAGTTCCCATGTATGCAGGAGAAAAATTAAAATATAGTATAAGAGAGATAAAATGAAAATAGCAAATAGTATTGAAGATTTAATAGGGAACACACCATTAATAAGATTAAATAGACTCTCTATGCTTTCAGGAGCTACCATTTTAGCAAAATGTGAGTTTATGAACCCTACATCATCAGTCAAAGATAGAATTGCCATGAATATGATAAACAGAGCCTTAGAGTCAGGAGCAATTAACCAAGACTCAACGATTATAGAACCAACAAGTGGAAATACAGGTGTTGGATTGGCTGGAATATGTGCTTCAAAATCACTAAAGCTAATATTAACTATGCCTGAATCAATGAGTATAGAACGGAGAAAACTATTGTCTCATTTAGGTGCAGATATTGTACTAACCCCTGCATCAGAGGGAATGGGTGGTGCGATTAGAAGAGCAGAAGAGTTGGCAAAAGAGCTAAATGGATTTGTATTAGGACAGTTTGATAACCAAGATAATCCTGCAATACATAGAGAGACAACTGCTATAGAGATTTTGGAAGATACAGATGGTAAAGTAGACTATTTTGTAGCATCGGTAGGAACAGGTGGAACACTAACAGGTACATCAGAAGCACTAAAAGAGGCTATTCCTAATCTAAAATCAGTTGCTGTAGAGCCATTTAACTCCTCTGTGCTATCTGGTGGAGTAGCAGGGTCTCATAAAATTCAAGGAATTGGTGCAGGATTTATACC
>JALSOO010000122.1 GCA_026986355.1 Campylobacteraceae bacterium
CTAAAACAGGTGATTCTGGTGCAGGTATGCCAAATATGATTAAAGATGCTTTTATCGCCTATAAATTTAATAACTCTGCTGTGCTAAAAGCAGGTATGATTAAGACACCTGTTGGTATGGGATTTACTATTCCAGGGTGGAATCTTGATGTTATTAAAAGAGGATTTGACAAAAAACTAGCATTTGAGAGAGCTTCAGGGCTTATGCTTTCTGGTCGTGATATTGGAGGAAATGGTAAAGTAAATGGTTTAGAGATGGGTCATGAACGTCCTTGGCATGGATTTGGGTACGATATTATGGTCGCAGGTCAAACAGGTCGTTCAGGTGCAGTTACCAATGCTAAAGTAGGAGATGACAATGCCTTTATGGGACGTGTAATGTACGATAATGGTCAAATGTTACATGTTGAAGCAGGTTATGGAGTCTCTAAAAGTGCAGGTGGAATTAGTGGATTTAAAAAATCAGATGGTACTAAAGTTGGTGCTAATGGTACAGAGGATTATAAGCTTATGAACGTTGGACTTGATTCTCATTTTGAGGGTTCAAACTTTAAAGCAGAGTACTATGATGCACAAAACATTAGAGGAACTAAGGGTTGGGATATGAATACCTTAGCACTTACAGGTACATACTATGTAACTGATACCCTTGAGTTGGCTGTAAAAGATATTCGTGGTACAGAGACACGTGGTGGAGCAGATGCAAAAGCAGCCAATACCTATTTGGGAATTAACTACTATATCAATCCCAAAAACAATAAAATGGATAGAAAAAGCAGACGTTCAAGAAATCAACATAGAGTACAGTTAAACTATGTTTTAGCTGATGTTGATAGTGGATTTAAAGGGGTAGGTGCATTGTTTAAAAAAGATGCTATCTTGGCTCAATATCAATTTAAATTTTAATTTTAATAAAAAGAGTATCTACTATCGGTAGATACCTCTATCTATAAACAAGCATAATAGTATTTTTTTCACATTTTTCACTATTATGTTTGCTTATATATAGAAAAAGGTTTTTAATGAAATATCTACTACTTGTAATTGTAATGTTACCTACTATTCTCTTGTCACAGAGTGGAAAAGAGGTTTATCAAAATAAGTGTGCCTCTTGTCATAAACTCTATATCGCTCCCTCAATATTACTAGAGAACTTTATGGAGAAAAACAATACGATACTACACTTAACAGCACCGACTATCAATCAGATAGTTTTTCGCTTAAAGAGTCGAATCGGAGACCCAAAAGGAGACAAAGATATTCACAAGATGGAGATAGATAGTTTTATCGCTGATTATCTAATGAACCCTGATAAATCAAAATCGGTCTGTCTTCCAAAAGTGATTAGACACTTTGATACCATGCCAAGCCTAAAGGGTAAAATCAGTGTCGAAGAGATAGAGGCTGTATCTGATTTCTTATGGGAGTATAATCCTAATGATTTTGTAGAGAAAAAGTTAAAATTAGTTGCTTATGAAAAAGCATTAAAAATATCTAAAAAAGAGCATAAAATTATTATTATTAAATTGACACGAGAGCATTGCCACTTCTGTAAAAAGATGGATAGAGAGGTCTTTAGTGACAAAGAGGTTATAGAAGCACTTGATAAAAACTTTATTGTTGTTGAGGTAGATATAGGCAAAGAGACTCCACCATTAGGGCTTAAGATGGGAATGACTCCGACATTTATATTTGTAAATGAAAAAGAGAAAATTATGGCAAAAATCCCTGGTGCTTGGACAAAACAGGATTTTTTAGAGATTTTAAAAGAGGCAGTAAAAGCCAAAGGAGATAAAAAATGAAAAAAATGTTACTGATGTTTACGTTACTCTTGACGCTCTCTTTTGCAGAGACAGAGTTTGCCGAGCCAAAACCATCTATGGAACACCCTAGAAAGTTTGTCTTTCCTATTACAAAGTGGAATAGAGATGAGATAAACCATATTTTAGGTTCTGCTAATAATGTCATTAAATTCTATGGGGTAGATAATACAGAGGTGGTTATTGTTGCCTACTCACAAGGGATAAATGCACTATTAAAACATAGAGATAACAATATTCGTAAACGTGTTAAGTCTCTTATGACCTATGATGTAGAGTTTATAGCATGTGGAAATACCATGAGAACACTAAAAATAGACAAAAAAGAGCTACTTGATGGCGTAGAAGTAGTTACAGCAGGAATTGTTGAACTTATTGAGCGTCAGCTTCGTGGATATATCTATATCCGACCATAATCTTAAAGGAGAAAAAATGAAACTAATCAACACACTACTACTAAGTTCACTACTTATAACAGGAGCTATGGCAAAAGATAGCAATACAACAGCACCTAAAAAAGAGGTAAAAAAAGTAGCCACTAAAACTACCAAAAGTGATGTAACTATATTTGTATCGGATAATAGTGATGGTAAAATAACACCCAAAACCATAGAAGAGGCATTTAAAAAAGCAGGTTTTTTTGTCTCTGCTAATCGTGATATGAATACCCCTTTTACCAAACAGTTTAAAGAGTCAAGTTTTGATACTTATAATCTGTTTACCTTTTATAAAAAAGATGTGGTATTAGCATTAGCCAAAAAGTATCCAAATGTAGGACTATTTGCCCCTATGAGTATGAGTATCTATACTAAAAAAGGCGATAAAACTATCTCAGTAGCATCTCTATCAGATAAAGCAATGCAAAAAA
>JALSOO010000123.1 GCA_026986355.1 Campylobacteraceae bacterium
CTCATTTTTAAGATTTAAATACAAAGGTGTTCTCTAATGCAACCCCTATATAAATCTTGCTATCCCCTAGACCAACGATGTTATGATGATTATCATTTAACCGAAGATATACTTATGGAACATGCCTCAATGGGTATGGCTAATTATATACGAAAAAACTTCAAAGAGCAGAGTTCTATTTTGATTGTTTGTGGTGTGGGTAATAATGGAGCTGATGGTATTGTCTTGGCACGGCAACTTCAAGATAGTTATAAAGTCAAACTCTTTTTACCCTTTGGGGTTCGTTCAGTAATGGCAGAGGTTCAACTTGAACGTGTTCAAGCGTTAGATATTGAGTTTGTAGATGAGGTGTGTGAAGCTGATGTAATTGTTGATGCTATTTTTGGAGCAGGTCTTTCGCGTGAATTGAATGAAAAAACACGAAAGATAATTGTGCAACTAGAAGAGCTTAATGGCTTTAAGATAGCATGTGATGTTCCTACAGGGATAGATATAAATGGTAATCCTCTACCTATGGCTCTATTTTGTGATGTTACAATTACTATGGGTGCGTTAAAAGAGTGCTTATACTCTGATATAGCAAAAGATTATGTAGGGGAGATAATCTGTGTTGATTTGGGAATTTCACATCTCAAATATACTCAAGGCTTCCATACCAATAGCTATCTTTTAGAAGAGAAAGATATAAGGCTACCTCTAAGAGATAGACAAAATACCCATAAAGGTAGTTTTGGACATCTAGCCGTTATAAAAGGTCAAAAAGAGGGAGCTTCTATACTATCTGGATTATCTGCTTTGCGTTTTGGTGCAGGATTGGTTACTCTAGTAGGAGAGGAGTCAAGCAGTATTCCTATATCGCTTATGAGTGATGAGGTTCTACCCTACAATACAACAGCTATAGCCTTTGGTATGGGAGTATTAGAGTTTGAAGATGAGATAACCCAAGAGATACTAGAAGATAAATCTCCTATTATTTTAGATGCAGGTACATTTTCAAACGAGATAATTTTAGAGTTTTTAGAGCAGACAGATAGAGAGATTGTTCTCACTCCACACCCAAAAGAGTTTGTAAGCTTATGGAATATGACTATTGATAGCCCTCTAAATATAGCCATACTCCAAGCTAACCGTTTTGAAAAGGTTAGAGAGTTTTGTTCGCTATTTCCAAATGTTACACTGCTCTTAAAAGGGGCAAATATGATAATCTCTAAACAGAATAGACTCTTTATAAATCATTTTGGAACAGCACAACTAAGTAAAGGTGGCAGTGGAGATGTATTGAGTGGATTAATCGGTTCTCTTTTAGCACAAGGATATGATGGGCTAGAGGCTACAATTCAAGGCTCTTTGGCTCTAACTGCATCATCAAATAGTTATCGTGGTAACTCCTACTCTATGCTTCCTACTGATTTAATTGAAAGAGTTGGATTATTGAAATTCTCGTGAAAAGTCTATCTCATAGAGTGACGCATCAAAAGAGAATATATATTTTGAAAATGATTCACTACTTAGATAAGCTCTATATTTATCTATAAAAGTTATGCCTTCTACCTGTGCTGTTAGTGAATTGAGTGTTAATTTTTTGGAAGTTCCCTTAAAGAAGTTTTCATGTTCAAAGTTAGCAAAAGCCCAAATGCTAACCGTTAGAAGCTTAGAGTAGGTTGATAAGATTAGAATATCAAGCTCTTTATTAATAGAGGCATCAGTTACTAAACCTTGTACATTAAAATCATCTCTGTAGTGTGCTATCTGTTTTCCTGCTTTTGTAGATAACTCATATAGACGTGTTTTATTATCTTTCCAATCTTTACTAAATAGATAGAGTTTACCATGATAAGCTATCATAGCTTCACAATCAAAATTGTGCTTTCTTTTTCTGGAGTGAAAGTTTTTTTGGTCACTATATCTAAAATGGATAATTTTAGCTTTTGCTTTTCTCTTGTTTTTTAATGCTTTACGCGATATTTTATATATTTTTAAATCTTTTCTATTGCCTCTATTATTTCCAAAATCTCCAATATATACATATTTGTCATCATAAGTTAGAGCCTCCCAATCTCTATTATGAGCATGTTTAATCTTTAGAGTTTTAATAATATGCCCATCTTTTTCACTAATTTGATAGAGTTTAGCTTTTCCTCCACTATCATTAAGCGTCCAGAGCATTCCATCTACTTTTATAAGTGCAGAGGACTCTTTAAGTTTATGAGGTAGTTTAAACTTAGTGGATAAGGTAGTTGTTCCTTGTACAATACTATTTTGATGATTTGGTATATTTTTTATCTCTTCTTTAGGAGTTGCAGTAGCAGGAATAGAGGGTATTTTTTTGATAGCTACACCTAAAAGCTCTTGGTTGTTGACTTTTGGGGGGATTGTTCTTGGTGTTGTATAGACTCTTTTGGGAGGATTATTTATAATAATAGGAGTAGAATATGGTTTAATTACTTGGGGATTACCATTTTTTCCACTACAATTTAGTATAAATAGAACAATAATTAGGGTTAGGAGTATATGTTCTTTTTTTATCATATAAAATTATAACCTATTTTTTAATCTTCTAAAGCAAAATTTAAAATTAATAATAAAAAGTAATGATTATATATTCTATTTTAATACAATACAAGTTGATTTTTATGCTGTGAACCTCCACCTCCTAAATGAAGGTGGCTTCCTAACTAGCAG
>JALSOO010000124.1 GCA_026986355.1 Campylobacteraceae bacterium
AAGGGGCGTATAATCTCATAATCTCTCTCTATATATTTGTTTTTACAGCTCTTTTATTCGCTTGAATTGAATTATATGCTGATATAGCTATAAATGCTATTCCTACTGTACCTATGATTATCTCATCAATATGAAAGAATATCTTAAGTAACATAATAATAGCTAAAATTAAAATGGCATAGTGTGCACCATGCTCAAGATAACGATACTCTGCTAAAGTTTTGTTTCTTAACATATAGATAGTCAAAGAACGTACAAACATTGCTCCAATTCCCAATCCTATCATAATAACAAAAATATCACTACTTAGTGCAAATGCTCCAATAACTCCATCAAAAGAGAATGAAGCATCAAGTACCTCTAGGTATAAAAATCCCATTATCCCACTTTGTACTCCATTGGTATTAAATATATCATCAAGAGATGAGATAATTGAATATAGCAAAATACCTGTAAAGTAAGCAATGGCAATCTGATAATTCATCGTAATTGATGTAAGTATCAATCCTATGGTTATTGAAATCATCATATTAATACTTGAAACTCTTCCCATTTTTTCAAGTAGTTTGCTATCTTCTATGGTGCTTATCCATTTCTCTTCTCTATCGGTATCGAATATAAAGCTTATAAATACCATTAGTAAAAATGACCCACCAAAAGCAAATATAAGTTTTTCTACAGATAGTAGAGTTTGATGATATGTATCTGGTGCATTAAGTGCTAGATTAAATGTTTCCCAAACATCTAAGCCACTAGCAATAGATACAATAATAATTGGAAAAACAAATCTCATTCCAAAAACAGCAATAGGAATACCAAATGTGATAAAACGCTCTTGCCATTTTAGCTCCATCGTCTCTAATACTTTTGCATTGACTACGGCATTGTCAAATGAGAGTGATACCTCTAATATAGCTAAAAGAGCTACAATATAGAGAGTAGATAGCCCTCCTATATATAAGGCTAATCCTAGACCCAACGCTGTTATAATAAATGAACTTTTAAAATGTTCCATTCTCTTTTCCTTCAATCTTTTTTTGTAATTAACATCACAGTTAAAATTGTAGGAGAATATGAAAAGTTTCGCAATAAAACTTTTTAGAACTTTTGAAAACTTTTATATTAAAAATTAAAATCCCTTAATTTGGGTTTCTATAATTTTTTTATTACTAAAATTAGGATTAAAAATTAGTTTTTATTCTGTATAATTTATTGTGCAACTTTTGCAACTTTATTAAAAGGGGATATAATGGATAATTTTACACAAAAGATGAGGTTAATTTATAGTAAATTATTTAATGGAGAGATTGATAGTTTAACAAAGGATTTTATTGATAGTAGTAAATTTAATAAAGAAAAACATCAGAGTTATAAAAAATTTTTTTCAAATCGTAAAATTCTTATACAACGATGGTTACGAGAAAATAATACACATTGTTCAAAAGATTTTCAAAAAAGTTTTAAAAACTACAAAATATCTCTTCATCAATTTAGAGGTCAACCTCTTTTTACTGTAGATGAGTTTAAAAAAAGTGATAATCTAAAAGAGTTTGAGGAGAGATTGGATTTATATCTACAATATAGGCAAGAGGTACATATTAATAAAGATTACAAACATATCTATAGCTTTTGTAATGAGAGAGAAGAGATTTTCTACTATAGTATCGTAAAATGGGAACAAAATCCCGAGAATAGAATTATTATTACCTTAGAAAAAGAGGGAAAATTGTATCAAGGAATATACTCATTAGAAGAGGGTAATAATATCTTTTTGACAATTAGTGAAGATAACACAACACACTATATGCTTTTTCATGACACCAAAGATAACAGTTGTGCTTACATCATAGGAGTAAGTATGGGTTATCTTACCAAAGATAATAAAGTACCTCGTTCTCAAAAAGTTGTTTTTTCAAAAAAGAAGTTAGATAGAGATGATTTGTTATTACACTTTATATTGAATGAGACGGAGTCAATATCTGCTAGTGAAAATCGCTTTAATCCCCATAGTTCAGAGATAATACGAGACTATTTTTGTAAGTATACAACTAAATTGAAACAGTATCATACCTTTTTTAGTCGTTTAGTTACAAAGAGTTACAATCAAAGTCTATACCATCGTTTAGCTTTTAGAGAGTTTTATGCTTTTTATAGCCTTTTTGAACGATTTTCAAAACGAGAGAGCTATTTTATAATGAATTTTCAACGAGCCTTTTTTGAAGCTATAAAAACAGTAGAATCCATTAAAAATATCTCTTTTCAAGTAGTTATGCAACTTAATGATGATAATCTCTTTTTTGCAATAAGCGATAAAGATTTTAAGATAAAAAATAGATTTTTATCACTCTCGTCTTGTGGTATTGACTCTACTATTGTTTTTGTGGTTGATGATGATAAAAATCTATCTTTGAAGTATCAAAATCTCTTAACTGAAATAGCAAAAGAGTCATTAACCGTGAGAGTAGTAAAGAGAGATAGTGTGATTCATAAAGTAAATAGTTTAGACTTTTTTTTTATCTATACAGGAGATGAGAGGGATTTTGTACTAGCTGACCCCATACGAGATAGCAAAGATGTTTTTAAACTTTTTATTAATGAAGTAACGATGGACGAGTATAGGATTGATTATCGCAAGATTGTTTATGAGAGTATTCTTGTTGAATGATAGA
>JALSOO010000125.1 GCA_026986355.1 Campylobacteraceae bacterium
CAGGTAATTTGGCAAAAAAAAATATCTCTGTACTCTATGTATCAGGAGAAGAGTCAACAGGGCAGATTAAACTTCGTGCAGATAGATTAGATGCAAATGAAAAAGAGCTTTATCTTCTAGCAGAGATTAATCTTCAAACTGTTTTAGAAGAGATTAAATCCAAAAATTATGGATTTATTATTATTGATTCGATTCAAACACTCTACTCTGAAGAGACCACATCTGCCCCTGGTTCAGTTACACAAGTTCGTACTATTACATTTGAGCTTATGCGTTTGGCAAAGAGTTTGGATATTCCTATATTTATTATTGGTCATATTACCAAAGATGGTTCGATTGCAGGCCCTAGAGTATTGGAGCATATGGTAGATACAGTACTCTATTTTGAGGGAGACCCAAATTCAGAACTAAGACTTCTAAGAGGGTTTAAAAACCGTTTTGGAAGCACTAATGAGGTAGGGATTTTTGAGATGTCAAAGAGAGGGCTACTAGATGCCCAGATAATGGCAGGGAGATTTTTTAACAAAGATAAGTTGGCATCAGGTTCAGCGTTGACAGTTATTATGGAGGGGAGTCGTCCTATTATTATAGAGATTCAAGCATTGGTATCTGAAGCCTATGGACACCCAAAACGAAGCTCTACAGGTTTTGATAATAATAGATTGAATATGCTTTTAGCTTTATTGGAAAAGAAATTAGATTTGCCTTTGGGTACATATGATGTTTATGTTAATATATCAGGAGGTATTAAAATCAATGAGCCTTCTGCAGATTTAGCAATTATTGCCTCTATCTTAAGCTCTTATCGTGACAGAGAACTTAGCTCTGAAACTCTTTTTTTAGGAGAGGTAAGTTTGACAGGAGAGATTCGTGAAATTCCTGCTCTAGGGCAACGACTCAAAGAGATAGAGATGCAAGGGTTCAAAAAAGCAATTGTTCCTACAAAACCTTTGGAGAAGAGTCCTATAAAATGTTTTGTAGCGAATGAAGTCTCTAAAGTAGTTGAGTGGATGTAATCTTAACACAATAGGTACACAAAAAAACATTAAACTATTAAATTATAAACAAAAGGATTTTTTATGCTTAAAAAAATATCACTAATTACTCTATTTACTTTCGGTTCTTTTTTGGTTGCTGATGATTTAAAACCTATTTTACAAATGGGGTATGATTTTGGGGGAACAACATTAGCAACGGTTGAACATGATGGATATTATGATAGCAGTATTAATAAAATTCGTGCAGGGCAGGGGCTTAGTTTTGAAATGGGTGCTGTTGTAGATAGCCCCAATTTAGAGCTTCAATTTCTAGTAGGATATAAGTTTGATAATGATAGTGCCTCTAATGGAGATGTAACATGGGACGTTATCCCCTTTACAGCTACAGCTATGTTTAAATCAAGACGTTGGAAGATGGGTGGAGGTTTAACATATCATCTAAATCCTGCATTAGCAGGTAGTTTTAAGGGTTATGACCAAGATGGAAAAGCTTTTAATGATAAAGCAGATGATGAGTATCAAGATGCCATTGGAGGTGTTGTTCAGATGCAATATAGAGCTACTAATAACTTCTCTATAGGAGTCAAGGGTACATTTATCGAGTATAAATTAAAAAAAGATAACACTCAAGTAGCTAATGGTGATTCAATTGGAGTTAATATCTCTTATGTATTTGGAGAGCGTTCAAGATTTAGATAATTTTTATTGGTCGGATAAAACCGACCAATATTTTAAAGATTATAGAAGTGTTTTAACGCTCTAATAATCATAGCATTTTTTGAGATACTTTCACTTTTTGCATCAGTATCAACTTGTTCATATAAATCAAGTGGTAGTGTAATAGAGAATATTTTAGTTCTATTTTTTTTCTGTTTCTTAATATCAGAAACAATGTCTTTAAGAACATCAATCATTTTGTCTGTATCAATTGGTTTTCTAATAAAGTTATTAACTCCAATTTTAACAGCTTCTGATATATTACCCATATCATTACTTGCAGATACAATTACAATAATCTGTTTAGGATTAATCTCTCTAATCTCTCTTGCTACTTCCAAGCCACTTTTCCCTGGTAAAATAATATCAATAAAGATAATATCTGGACTATGTTTCTCAAAAAGAGTCAATGCTTCAGTCGCGTCTCCTGCTGAGTAAACATCTGAAAAAAAGTTTTGAAGTGTTTTACACATTAACTCATTTGTCTCTGGTTCATCTTCTAAAACTAATGTTTTTAGCTTTTTTGTCTCTTCTACGATTTTCATTAGGTCATTATTCATACTGGTAGTTCCTATTCCTTCTTTTTTAATATATTGTAACATGTTAACTATTAAGTTAAATTAAAAGTCAACGAAAAAAATTACTACTTTTAAGTATAACGAAAAAAAACTAAATATAACTTAAACTTTTTATTTAAAATTAAAAATTAAGCTTTATATTATATAATATTTTCCAATCTATCTCTAATAATATTGGAAAATTTATCAAGTTCTACTAAAAAAGCATCATGCCCATAATTACTATCTATCTCATAATATTTGGAATTTTGTCCATTTCTCTTCATCATATGTTCTATATGTTCCATCTCTTTAGGAAAAAATAGATAATCACTTCTAAAGGATATTAAGGTTACTTCAGCTTTTATTCG
>JALSOO010000126.1 GCA_026986355.1 Campylobacteraceae bacterium
TAGATACTTTAAAATCCCATCTTCTCTAAGAGACCTATAGCCTAACTTTCCAATATCTGAAAAGTTCTCATTCGCTTCAAACTCATCTTTGAGTCTACTATCAAAAGGTATAATTTCAGCTACAGGTAATCGTCCTTTATAGCCTGTAAAATTACACTCTTCACAACCACAAGGCTCGAAAGTTGTAATCTCTTCTACAGGATATAGTTTTAATAGTCTATCTACCTTTAACCCCTCTCTACTCTCTTTTGATAATTTAGACTCTTTTTTACAAGAAGAACACAACTTTCTGACCAATCGTTGAGCCATAACAGCATTGATAGAGGAGTTAAGGAGAAACATCTCCATACCAATATCAAGCAGTCTTGAGATAGCACCTAAAGCAGAGTTAGTATGAAGTGTAGATAGAACAAGGTGTCCTGTAAGTGCTGATTGGATAGCAATTCTTGCTGTCTCTTCATCTCTAATCTCTCCAATCATAATAACATCTGGGTCTTGTCTCAAAATAGAACGAAGAGCATTGGCAAAGGTAAAATCTATTTCACTCTTTACTTGAATTTGACTAATACCATCAAGTTCATACTCTACTGGGTCTTCTACTGTAATAACTTTGGTATCTTCACTATTAAGCTCATTTAAAATAGAATAGAGAGTTGTTGTCTTACCTGAACCTGTAGGTCCTGTGGTCAAAAAGATACCATTTGGTTTTTTCATAATATCTCTAAGAATCGTAACATGGTCTTCAAAAAAGTCAAGATATGCCAAAGAGTAGGTAACAGCCTGTTTTCCAAGAAGACGCAAAACAAAGCTCTCTCCATCAGCAGTAGGAATAGAAGAGGCTCTAATATCAATATCTTTACCTGCTACTTTTATAGATATTCTACCATCTTGAGGTAATCTATTTTCAGCAATATTCATAGAAGAGAGAAGTTTAAGTCTTGCTATAATAGAAGCTTTTTGAGCTACTGAAATTCGTTCTATAAGTTGAAGTTTACCATCAACCCTAAATCGTACATGCATACCATTTTTAAATGATTCATAGTGAATATCTGAAACACGCATATTGACAGCTCTTGTAAAGATAGCATTTACCTTTTGAATAATTGGTGCTTCTGAAGCCAACTCTTTAAGTTTATCTATCTCTTCATCATACTCAACTCCACTATCATCATCTACATCTTCATAGAGTATCTTATACTCATCTATAGCTTGTGTAGTAGCTAAAAAAATAGATATATCTAAATTTAACTCTTGCTCTATAAAAGCAAATATTTTAATATTATAGGGGTTGTCTGTTATTAAAGAGATATTACTATTATCTTTTTGTATAGGAAATAGATTATATTTAATCCAAAACTCATTAGGTATAGAGGTATCAATCTTTTCTGCATCTTCATAGTTTGATTTATCAAATAAAGGAATAGTAAAATATTCAGAATATACCTCTATTAGTTGCTCCTGAGTTATAACTCCCCAATTTAATAAAATAGTACCTATATGACCTTGATACTCTTTTTGTACTGCATAGACTTTCTCTAGTTCTACCTCGGTACAATATCCTTTTTTTAGAAAAATCTCTTCCAACTACTTATCCCAAATAGATAAATCGGCATCTTTCCCATCGCCACCCTCTTTGCCATCTTTACCATAAGATATAATATCATATCCATGGTCATTAGAGGTTTTTTTGTATATATATGGATTACCCCAAGCATCTTCATTAGCTGGTTTTGGCAGATATGGACCATCATAACCTCTAATATCTTTACTTTTTGTCCATAAGACTTTTAACCCTTCACTCTCTGTTGGATATCGTCCTGTATCCATATTGAAACTATCTAATGCTGTTGAGAACATCTCTAATTGTGCTTTGGTTGTCTTGACTTTGGCTGTCTCTAGTTTACCCATAAATTTAGGAGCAACCAAAGAGGCTAAAATACCAATAATAGTAATAACAACCATCAATTCAATAATTGTAAATGCCTTTTTTGAACTACTTTTTATCATCTAATATAACCTTTTTTAATGCTTGATTCCAACTCTTTTTAGCCATATCTAATGGAGATATGCCTTTGTTATCTTTTAAAGTTTTATCTGCTCCATGTTCAATTAGAAACTTAGCTATTTTAATATAATTTTCATGAATAGCTATATATAGAGGAGTGCTTCCATCTTTATCTTGAATATCAATCTTTGCACCATGATTTAATAGTAACTCTACAGCTTTAAAACTTTTGGCTATACTTGCATAGTGAAGAGGTGTTAACCCATCAATATTTTTATGGTCTATATCAACTTTTTTACTCAATAGAAGCTTTAATGTATCTATATCTTTATATTGAATTGCCATATGGAGAGGAGTTAATTGATACTTTTTATCTGCACCTAAATCTGCACCCTTTTCAATCAATTTTTGAGCTATTTTACTATGTCTATTCTCTATTGCATATATTAAAGGAGTTAATTGATTATTATCTTTTGCATTAATATCTGCACCATTTTTTAGTAAAATATCTACTATTTTACCTTTACCTTGTGCTACTGCCATATGTAGAGGAGTTTGACCTAAACTATTTCTATGTTTTAAATCAGCACCCTTATCTATAAAAGGTTGAATTGTAGCTACTTGATTTGCCTGAAT
>JALSOO010000127.1 GCA_026986355.1 Campylobacteraceae bacterium
GTATGGTAGGACATCTATCGGCTACTGATTTGGCTGATTATCTGGTCAAAGAGGTGGGGATTCCTTTCCGTGATGCTTATCATATTACAGGTAATGTAGTAAATATGGCAGAAGAAAAAGGCTTAGACATTTCAGAACTCTCTTTTGAAGATTTAAAAGCTGTTGATGAGCGTATTACAGAAGGTGTGGTAGAGTTGTTAGATAATAGAGCCTCAATGAATGCACGAACTTCAGAGGGGGGAACAAGTACCCAAAGAACGCAAGAGCAGATTGAGCAGTTAATAAATTGGTTAACTAATAAGAGAGGAGTTTAGAGATGTTTGGATTTTTTAAAGCTAAAAAAGAGAAGATTGTATCCCCAGCAGATGGTACTATTGTAAGTTTAGAAGATGTCCCAGATGAGGTATTTTCACAAAAGTTAGCAGGAGATGGGGTTGCACTAAAACCAATAAGCAATACATTTGTAGCTCCTGTAGCAGGGGTAGTTACCAAGATATTTTCAACAAATCATGCTTTTTCGATACATACAAAGAGTGGATTAGATGTTATGGTACATATTGGACTAGATACAGTAGCATTAAAAGGAGAGGGATTTAAACGTTTGGTAGAAGAGGGAGCAACTGTCTCAGTTGGTAAGCCTATTATCTCTGCTGATTTAGAGTTGATTCAATCAAAAGGTAAAAATACCATTACTCCTATTGTATTAAATTATAAAAAAGAGTTTTCTTTGGAGAAAAATAGTGTAAAGATGGTTCGAGAGGGAGAGCTTATTTTAAGTGTTACTTTATAACTCTCTTTTGGAGTTATATCTTTAAATTATCTAATATATATTTATTATATTAAATTTTATTGTTTCATATTTACTCATTAAAGATATTTTAATTATTTTTTTAATTTTTTTTTAAAATAATCTATTTTTCACATTCTATACACATTGGAGGAATAGAATCCGTTTAGTTTTTTCCTAAACTGGCTTTCAACTCAAAAAAAAGACCAATTAAATTAATTATTAAGGTTTGTTATGATAAAAGGGATTCTTATTATAATATTAGGTATGTTATGTTGTGGTTGTGCTTCAAGTAAAGCACAAGTTTCTTCTATAAAGGTTCAAAAACCCATCAAAAGAGATATGTCTCAAAAGGGTTGTCAAATGATGGCAAATGGTTATTTAGTCTGTCCTAAAGCTGTTAGAAGTTAGTTTTTTTAAATGTGTCAATATAGAGGTTTTCCACTTTAATCCTAGCCCACTCATGGTCTACATTGCGTAGAAACTTTAGGCTAGATTTTATGTGTGGATTGTTGTTGAAACAGTTTATTTTTACTTTTTTACCTAATTCCTCCCACCCATAGTGTTCTACAAGTTGGTTGAGTATATCTTTTAATTTTATCCCATGTAATGGGTTATTTGAATTGTTCATCACTTTAAATTTCCTTTAATCATCTCTGCTACACTCTCTGCTCTCGTTCCTAATACTACTTGAATAGTTGTATTATTTGGTTTTATAACCCCTTTTGCTCCAAGCTTTTTAAAGGCTTCTGTATCTAAATGTTCAGATGCTTTTACCTCCATTCGTAGACGGGTAATACAGGCATCTGTTGAGATAATATTCTCTTTTCCTCCAAGTGCTTCTATAAAAGCAAGGGCTTCTTCTCCCTCTTTTTGAGCTATCTCCTCTTTTGACTCTTCAAAAATATTATATTTGAAAATCTTAATAATATAGTATGAGACTGTAAAGTAGATAACTCCAAAAGCTAAACCAAGTGGTAAAATTAGTAGTGGTTTGGTAGCTAATTTGTAGTTGATTAGGTAATCAATAAGTCCTGCTGAAAATCCATATCCGTGATGAATTCCTAAAAAATGAGCAGAGGCAACAGCTAAACCAGTGAGAATGGCATGTACTAGAAATAGAATAGGGGCAACAAAGAGAAATAGAAACTCTAGTGGTTCAGTAATTCCTGTCAAAAATGAGGTCAAAGCTACTCCAAAGAGAACTGCTCCTGCTTTTTTTCGTTGCTCTTTTGGGGTAGTTACATATATAGCTAGTGCCATAGATGGAAGTCCAAACATCATGGTAACATAGAATCCTGCCATATAGATACCTGCCGTTGGGTCTCCTGCAAAGAAACGGTGTAAATCTCCATTTGCAACTACTGTTACACCATCTTTTATATAGCTATATTCTCCTACTTGAAAAAGAAAAACAGAGTTTAAGATATGATGAAGTCCTAGAGGGATAAGTAGACGATTGAGTGTTCCATAGAGAAAACTTCCTATCTCATTGAGTCCAATAATAGTATTGGAAAATGCGTCTATTCCACTCTGGGCATAGTGCCAAAAATAACCTGATAATATACCAACAACAATAGCAGATAGAGCTGTAACAATAGGTACAAAACGTTTGCCTCCAAAGAATCCTAAAAATTCTGGTGGTTTAATGGTATGAAAACGGTTATATAAAGCTCCTGCTAAGATACCAATAATAATCCCTATAAAGACACCCATATTTAGAGTTGGGTCTATCTGTAGATAGACAGCTTTGGCAATAAGTAATCCAACAGCACCTGCTAGACCTGCTGAACCATCACTGTTTTTTGCTAAACCATAAGCGATACCAACAGCAAAGAGCATATCAAGATTAGAAAATATCGCCTCTCCTGCTACTTTCATAATATTGGCAATATCGCCTGTGATAAAAGGAATATCTCCAAATCCAAAACGTAGTAGAATTGCAGCGATAGGAAGAACTGCAATAGGAGTCATTAAAGCTTTTCCTACTCTTTGAAATAGATTAAACATGGCGTATTTTCTCCTTTAATGATGGTATCAGTTTGGCAGAGAGAGAGAGGTTTTCATAACCCATCTCTATAAGCTCCTCTGTGACCTCTTCTAATCCTGCTAGTTCTCCACAGATACTAATAGGTTTTTCTGCTTGTTGGGCAATCATACGAAGAGCAGATAGTATGATAGGAGAGGTAGAATCTGCTATTAGTGTAGGGTGTGTTCTCTCAATAGCAAAGATATATTGAGTTAAATCATTTGTTCCTACTGAATAGAAGTCTACAACTTCATTGAACTCTTTCATAGAAAAAATAACAGATGGTACTTCTATCATAATTCCAAACTCTATATTGCTGAGGTTTATGTTGTGTTCTTGGGCAATCTCTAGTGCAATTCCTTTTGCTTTATTGAACTCTTCTACAGTAGAAATCATAGGAAACATAATTTTTAGAGTTTTTGCAGAGGGCATAACCATTTGGAATGCTTTGAAGATAGCTAAGAGTTGCTCTTTGAATAGTACCTCTTCTAACAATGAGAAACGAATTCCTCTAACTCCTAAAAAAGGGTTGGTCTCTTTTGGAATATTGATGTAAGGGAGTGATTTATCTCCTCCTATATCTAGCGTTCTTATGGTTAATAGATTAAAGAGTTTAAAAATTTTTTGGTAGGCTATAACTTGTTCCCCAAATGAGGGCTTCTCCTCTTTGAATAGGAATTCTGTTCGCAATAGTCCTACTCCATCTGCTCCCTCCTCTTTTGCTTCTCTTGCTGATTTATAGTCTGATATATTGGCAAGAACTCTAATTGTTTTTCCATCTCTTGTTTTTGTATTTTCAAAACGTTTTTTATAGCTCTCTTCTTGATACGCTTTGAACTGTTTCTGTTTATCACGTGCTTTTCTTAAATCATTGGCTGTTGGTGCTAAGATAAGATTCCCACTATTGGCATCTAATATTACTCTTTGAGCGGTTTCAAGTGGTTGTTTGATAATCATTGATGGTATACCAAATGAACGTAACAAAATAGAAGCGTGAGATGTTACTGTTCCTGTTTGTAGTACAACACCCTCTATTAGTGTATTTTGTAGGTTCATAACTTCACTAGGAAGTAAATCTTTGGTTAAAAGAATATAAGGTTTACTCGGAACTTCTACAATACTAGTCATTCCCAAATGTTTCAATACACGCTGTTCTACATCACGATAGTCTGGAATACGTGAGGCAAACTTTGTATTTTCCAATCGTGCTACCTCTTCTTTGATAATCTCTAAAAACTTTCGTACCGTTGGACACTCATAACGAAAAATATCAGCAGATATTAGCTCTTTTTGAGCTAAAAAGATTTGAGCTTCATGTTGTGTTTTATTTGCTTGATACAAATCATAAAGCTCCTCTTTTGCTCGTCTTATTGCATCTTTGATAGTGAGTCCTGTATCTCTTGTTTGTGTTATTTTACGTGTCTCATAGAGTGTTAAAGTAGCAATAGCGATACCTTTGGCAACGGTTTTGCCTCTGATGGTTAGTGCTTCATAGCTATCTTCTACTTGTTTAATCTCTTGTTCTACTCTATCTTCTTGCATCATCTTTTCAAAAAAGTCAGTTAGATAAGCAGAAGCTTCAAGTGCTTCTTCTCCTTGACATTTAAGTTGAAAGCTATCGCCTTCCTCTAAGGAGAGAGAGAGTATAGCAGGAACTTGTGTTGCAACTATCTCTTGGTCATCTACAACAAAGCTAATATCTGCATTAAACTGTTTAACTTCATTTACGAATTTAGCAATAGGTCTCAAGTGTAAACCATTTTTAGAAGTAATCGTGAGCGTAGTAAGGATAGGGGTATTCCGTTTTTTAAATATTTTTTTTATAAGAGTCATTTTTTTGCCTATAATTATCTTTAAACTTCATTCTCTCATCTAATATGAGAGACACGAAGTTGGTTACTTTTTGTTTTGGGTAATTATAGTATCATAAAATTAAAATCTTTTAGTATAACTATGGCAATAAGGCTTGGAATTTCTTAATTTATAGTAATTTTGGTGTTCTTTCTCTGCAATATAGAAAATATGCTCATTTGCATCTTTTAACATTGTTGCGATTTTCATCCCTTTTGCTTCAAGTTGATTAATCAATTTTGTTGCTATCTCTTTCTCTTCATTGTCATTTGTAAAGATTGCAGAGAGGTATTGAGACCCAATATCTGGTCCTTGTCCATTTATCTGTTCTGGATTGTGTATCTCAAAAAAGAGCTTAGTTAACTCTTCAAAAGAGACCTCTTTGGGGTTATATATAACCTCTACTGTCTCTAAATGTCCTGTGTTTTTATAGCAGATGTCTCTATATGTTGGATTGGTTGTATCTCCTCCCATATATCCAGAGTTTGCATCAAATACACCATTTGTTTTTTGAAACCAATACTCAACACCCCAAAAACATCCTGCTGAAAAATAGGCTTTTTTATATTTATTCTCACTCTCTATAGGTTTAAAATCTAGTGAAATAGAGTTGACACAGTGTCGTGTATTTTTTGGTGTAATCTGCTCTCCTCTAAAAACATGACCCAAATGACCCCCACAGTTACTACAAATAATCTCTACTCTACGTCCATCTGCATCAGGAATCTCCTTGACTGCTCCATCAATAGCATCATCAAAACTTGGCCAACCAGAACCAGAATCAAATTTATCAGTTGAGCTAAAAAGAGGACTATTACATTTTCTACATATATATGTACCTGCTTCATAAAATCCATCAAACTTTCCAGAAAAAGGCATCTCTGTACCTCTGTTTTCGATTACTCTTATCTCTTCGGGGCTTAATCTATTATATTCCATTATTTATCCTTAAAATTAATTAAGACTAAAATAGTCTTAAATTGTTTTTCCAATATAACATGATTAGTTAAAAGATACCTTTGGGTATAATATTTTGAAAAACTAATTAATATTAATTTTTCAAAAAAATTAAATATATGCATTAAAAAGAGCTTGGATATAGCTTAAAAATATAAATATAAATGATATTTTACAAAAAATGCACAATTATGTTATAATATACTTCTAAAGAATAAGGAATAGACTATGAATCAACGAACTATCCGTCAAGCAGTTGAGGTTGTTGGTATAGGTTTGCACAAGGGCGAACCTATCAAACTTCGACTTGAGCCACTTGGTACAAATGCTGGTATTATCTTTTATAGAGAAGATTTAGCTCTCTCTATACCTCTTTCTCCCTCTTCTGTGATTGATACTCAAATGGCAACTGTTATAGGCTCTAGCAAGGGTTATATATCGACTATTGAACACTTCCTATCAGCTGTTTATGCTTATGGAATTGACAATATGAGAGTTGTTGTCAATGGTAATGAGATGCCAATCATGGACGGTTCTGCCTCCTCTTTTTGTCTACTCTTAGATGAAGCAGGTATCCAAGCGCAGGATATACCCAAAGAGATTCTAAGAGTTAAAAAAGTAGTAGAGGTAAGAGAGGGGGATAAGTTTGTACGTTTAGAGCCAAGTCATCATGTTACTTTTGATTTTGCAATAGATTTTGAACACCCTGTAATTGGACAACAGTCACAATCCTACTCTTTTGGAACAAAACCTTTTATAGAAGAGATTGCACGAGCTAGAACATTTGGTTTTGCAAGAGATATTCAATATCTACAGAGTATCAATCTAGCATTAGGTGCAAGTCTAAATAATGCTATAGGTTTAGATGATGAAAAAGTCTTAAATCCAGAGGGTTTACGTTTTGAGAATGAGTTTGCTCGTCATAAAATTCTTGATGCTATGGGAGATATGATGGTAACAGGTCATAATATTTTGGGTGCATATAGTTCGTTTGCAGGGAGTCATAAACTCAATCATGAGTTAACCTTAGCTCTTTTTGCTGATAAGGCTAATTATGAAATAGTCTCATTAAATAAATCTCAAAGTCGGGAGTTTTCAAAAAGTTTTGCCTAATTATTATAAAATACTCATTATCTCTATCTCTTCGCCCCTTTTAATTGGGGTTTATAGAGAGGATATATTGATTGAAAAAATTGAAAGTAATCAAAAAACTTCAGATATTTTACTTAAAATATTAATGGAACTCTCCCATAAATATAATTATAAAGAGGTTATCTATACCAGTGGTCCAGGTTCATATATGGCTATTAAATTGACCTATATTACTTTACGCTCCCTAGAGATTTTAAAAGGGATAAGATTTAAAGGTTGTAACGCTTTTGATTTAAATGCCAATAAACCGATAAAAGCTATGGGAAAACTATACTTTATCAAAGAAAATAACACTATAATAACAGAAAAATTTGATGAGGCTGTAGAGCAAAGGTTTGAATTACCTTCCATGTTGAGTGAAGTAACTCTCTTAAATAATAATAAACCCATGTATATTTTACCAGCCGTATAAACTAATGTTTTGACATCAGCAAAGGAAGAACTTTGTTTATCTCTGTACCTGCAACATCTGCCAATCTAGGACCAGGGTTTGATACCTTGGGTTTAGCGATTAATCTCCGTAATGAAATAACTATTAAACCTTCTCGTTTTTTCTCTGTATCGACTCATGGAGAGGGGGCAGAAAATCCTCATATACGAAAAAATATTCTATTTATGAACATCTTTAATAAGCAGTATCAAAAGATAAAAGCCAAAGAGGGTACAACTAAAAAAGAGAATTTTAGATTTGAATTTAAAAATAGAATACCCATATCTAGGGGTTTAGGAAGCTCTTCAGCTGTTATTACAGCAGCTTTAACTTCGGCATTTGTAGTAGCAGGAGAGCATTATAATAAACGAAAACTCTTAAATCTAGCATTGGAGTATGAACCACACCCCGATAATATTACTCCTGCTGTAATGGGTGGATTTAATGTTGCGTGTGTAGAAGATAAAAAAGTATATTCTAAAAAACGAAAAGTACCTGAATATCTAAGAGCTGTATTGGTTGTTCCTAACAAAACCATCTCTACAGCAAAGTCTCGAACTGTATTGCCCGATTTATACCGAACTGAAGAGGTGGTATATTCTCTATCTCGTTCTGCTTTTATGACTTCACTTTTTATGACTGAGTCTTGGGATTTACTAAAAATTGCTTCAAAAGATAAAATTCATCAAAATAGACGAATGAAACAGATGCCAGAACTTTTTGAAGTACAAAAGATAGCTCTACATAATGGTGCTTTAATGAGTACTCTTTCAGGTTCTGGTTCAACTTTTTTTACTCTCTGTTACGCTGATGATGCTCCTAAAATCCATAATGCTTTGGCTCAAAAATTTCCAAAATATAGAGTTTATACGAAAACATTTGATAATTATGGAGTGACATCCAAGATTTAATAGGTAAAATTTGAATCAAAGAGGTAGATATTTATTAAATATTAGGTTAATACAAGAATTTTAATAACAAAAGTTGGATATAATTATGCGAAAAAATGAACCAGTACGCATGTGTATAGCATGTAGAGAACGGGAACTTCAACAAAAACTACTTCGCCTACAAGAGAAAAACAGTAACATTTTTCCTTATTCGGGACAGGGTCGGAGTTTTTATATTTGTAACAGTTGTCGTGAAAACGAAAAAAAAGTAAAAGGTTTAATTAAACGTTTTCGACTCTCTAGTGAAGATAGTGAACAGTTTGTTAAGTATTTAAAGGAGTTAGATAAGAATGGATAGAGTTAAAATCCAAGAGATTGCAGTTGAAGCAGGTGCATCAAATGCAGTACTTATTGAGAAAGCTAAAGAGTTGGGTTATGATGTTAAAGCAGGAAGCAGTACATTAACAGTTGAAGAAGCAGGAATCTTAGTTGATTATGCAATCAATGGTGTAAAACCAAAATTAAAAAAGAGAGCTAAAGTAGTTAAAAAAGTTTCAGTAGTTAAAAAGTCTGATAAAGTAGAAGATAACAAAAAAGAAGTTATTAAAGAAGAGAGTTCTAAAACAACAAAAGAAGAGACTCCAGCTATTAAAAAAACAAAAAGAAAATCAAGACGAATTGGTTCTATTACTGCCACTCCAAAGAATATTCAAAAGAAAAAGCCTATCTTTGTTGAAGAGGTTAAACCTGAAATTATAAAAGAGGAAACTTCTGTTGAACCAGAGCCAAAGGTAGAAGCACCTACAGCTCAACCTGAAGAGCCAAAAGAGGTTGTATCTACAGAAGTAAAAGTAGAAGAGATATCCGTAACGCCTACAAAAGAAGTAGAAGAGAAAAAAGAAGAAGCTCCTGTTGTACAGGAAAAACCAAAAGCAAAACGTAAACGTATTGGTATTACTGTTATTAAAAAAGCAGATAGAAATAGACCCAAAATCCGTATCGTAGAAGAGCGTAAACCTATTGAAGTTCAACGTAAAAAACCAATGGGTATGCCAACACCTCCTTCCAAGAAAAAAGCAAAAAAAGTTGCTATAGCAAAAGAGAGTGGTCAAAAACTTAACTTTATGTCAAACTCTGGTTTTGGTAGCTATGGACGAGGTCAAGTAACAGAAGTAGAAGAAGAGCCAGAAGTATTGATGTTGGATTTCTCTGATAAAAATATCTATGAAGATATGATGCGTCAAGAGGCTAAACGTAAAGAAGATGCAAAGAAAAGAGCTGCTGCAGGTGGTGGACAAGCACAAGGTCGTGGAGGTCGTGGTGGGTTTAGACGAAGACCATCTGGACTTAGACGTAGTGGAAAACGTAAGAAATATATTAGAGAAGAGAGTACAGCTTCAATTACCTCTATTGAGATTCCTGAAAATGTAAGAGTTTATGAGTTTGCTGAAAAAGTTGGACGAACTACAGGAGAGGTTATTAAAGTATTGTTCACATTAGGAACAATGTTTACACAAAATGACTTCCTAGATAAAGATTCAATAGAAATTCTTGCAGAAGAGTTTGGGGTTGAAGTACATACAATAGACCCACTTGATGCATTGGATTATGTAAAAGTATACGATACTATTGAAGATGAAACTCCAACAGAGAGACCACCAGTTATTACAATTATGGGACATGTTGACCACGGTAAAACATCACTTCTTGATAGAATACGTTCTACCAAAGTAGCTGCTAGAGAAGCAGGTGGGATTACTCAACACGTTGGTGCATATCAAGTAGAAAAAAATGGTAAAAAAATATCATTCATAGATACTCCAGGTCACGCAGCCTTTACAGAGATGAGAGCCAGAGGGGCTCAAGCAACCGATATTGTTATTATCGTAGTTGCTGCTGATGATGGTGTAAAACAGCAGACAAAAGAGGCAGTATCTCATGCAAAAGCAGCAGGTGTTCCTATCGTTGTGGCTATCAATAAAATGGATAAAGAGGGTGCGAACCCAGAGTTGGCAAAATCACAACTAGCAGAGCTTGAAATCACTCCTGTAGAGTGGGGTGGAGATTATGAGTTTGTTGAAGTCTCTGCACATACAGGTCAAGGTATTGATGATTTACTAGATACCCTTCTACTTACAGCAGAAGTGATGGAGCTTGAAGCAGATGCTACAAGAAATGCAAAAGCAGTTGTTGTTGAGTCCTCTGTAGAAAAAGGTTTTGGTGCTACTGCAAATATTATTGTTCAAAATGGTACACTTAAAGTAGGAGATTGCTTTATTGTTGGTACAACATTTGGTAAGGTTAAAACGCTTATATTAGATGATGGAAGCAGAAGTAAATCTATAGAGCCAAGTACTCCTGCTACGGTTGTAGGACTCTCAAAAGTTCCTGAAGCTGGAGATGTTTTGGTTGTTATGGACTCTGAAAAAGAGGCACGAGAATTGGCTGACAAGAGAGCAGAGTATGTGCGAACTAAAGAGCTTTCTAAAAGTACAAAAGTTACTATTGAAGATTTATCTGCAATTATTGCAGAGGGTAATCTAAAATCACTACCAGTTATTATCAAAACAGATGTCCAAGGTTC
>JALSOO010000128.1 GCA_026986355.1 Campylobacteraceae bacterium
ATCCCTCTTCATTATCTGAATTATCTGTAAAGTTAATCCGAACAGATTTATTATCATTATTTAGTGTAACCCCTATATAATCTCCAGGAGCAGTTGGAACACTAGCCATTAGAATTGCTGTTGAGGACATTACAAATATAAAAAATGTAATTCCTCTTTTTAAAAAATTAATCATAATTTTTTCCTTTTTTCTTAATCTTGTTAAATTTAGTTGAAAAACTAAAAAACAACTGAATTTACAAATAGAATTATATTCATTACGATATTAAGATTATATAAAATATAATAAACTTCTATTATATAATTAATAACATTTTTTAATTATATTAATATAAAAATATTTTTTTAAAATAAATGATGAGTTATTTTAATTAAAATTAAGGGGTCGGGTGCAATGGCGTTAAGTTAAGCATTTTTATCTAATTTTATAAATTATTTTCAGATATTAAAGTCCATAATTTGGGACTATTTATCTTTTAGAAAAATTTGTTATTTCCTTAACTTAACGCCATTGAGCATGTCCCCTTTTATACTACCCTTTTACCTACCCAATCATTGGTAAAAGTATTAATATAATAATAAACTCAATAATAAATCCTATTTTATAAAAGAGTTCTGGATTACGCTCTATTAGAGGTTTGGTACTATCAAAATAGGGTTTAACTTTGGTAGGATTAGAGAGTTCAAATAGCATTTCAGAGTAGTTTTTATAACGTTTTTCACTATTTGGCTCTATGGCTCTAAAGATAACTGAGTTTAGCCAATCAGGAATATTTTTATTGAGCTTTGTAGCTGATAGGGCTGTTTTAAATATAGGTTGTTGAAAGGGTTCTATCTCTCCATAAGGGAACTTTTGAGTCAATGACTCATAAAGTGTCACACCAATAGCAAATATCTCACTAGACTCATTGATAGTTGCACCTGTAAATCGTTCTGGTGCTAGATAAGATGGTGTACCTGCTGTGGAGTTTATACTATATATTTCAGTTATAGAACCAAAATCAATAACCTTAAATATATGTTTGCCTTTTCGTTCACTTATCATAATGTTTTCAGGTTTTATATCTCCATGAACAAGGTCAAATTTAAGTAGAAATTGACTCATTTTAAGGAGCATTTTTGTCATATTGATACTATCATCAACCGATAGTTTACGAGTTTTTAGATGTGTTTTCAAATCTACACCATCAACTACTTGCATCACATAATAGCGATAAGTTCTATTTTTAGGAATAACTGATTTTGGAAAAAAACCAGCTTTTAATCGTTTGGAATTCCATGCCTCTTTGACATACAAATCCAAAATAACTGGGTCATCTATCGCCTCAATAGGAGCAAACTTTAGAACATAATTTTTACCTTTATTGGAACATAACCATGTACGATTATTTTGAATAAGAGATTTATCTAGTCTATATCCATCTATAACCATTCCCTCTTCAAGTTTTTTAGGGATAATAAGTTTCTGCTCTTTTAGTTTTGAGACTTGGTCTATACCTAAAATATCAATAACAACAGCAGTAGTATCATCAGGTAGATTATCATCTCTATCTTTGGAGGCTTTTTTTACAATATGATGTGCTCCATTTGGTAGGAGATTGGACAACTCATCATCTTCCATAATCGTATATAATCCATCAGAACATAAGAGTATTCTATCCTTTTCGTTTATGATATTCTCAAAATAGTATGGAGATACCTCTTTTTCTATACCTATGGCTTGAGTAAGAACCCCTACATATCCCTCCTCTTCCATAAGATGGTCATGAGAGAGTTGACTAAGCACTCCATTTCGTTGCATATAGATACGACTATCGCCTACATTTGCACCATAAAGCCTATCTCCCTCTATAATGACAATAGCTAAAGTTGTCACTAACTCAGGACGCTCATAATTGACCATTGACTCTTCATATAAGATAGAGTTGATAGATTGAGTAAATGTTTTAATAGATTTTTCAATACTCCAACTAACAGGACGATTTTTAAAATTACTCATCAAGTGAGTAACTACGCGTCTAGCAGCCTCTGCACCCTCATCTGCTGAACCCACACCATCACAAACAATAGCAATAGTTAGATTTCCAATAGTTTTGACATCAAAATAGTCATCGCCTTTAAGTGTTTTACCTTTAGATAGAGAGAAACCTGATGTTTTTATACTCTGTTTGCTCATGGAGTGCCTTTTTAATCTATATTATAGATAAATATAAGAGTTTAATATGATTAAATATTGATTAAAATTTAATCAATATATAACCTTATAACTTTTACTATCACTTCTCAAACCAATTTAACTCTTTTCGTAGTTTTACAACCTCTCCTACTACAATCAATGCAGGGGTTGGTAAATCTTTTGCCAACTCCCATATTGTATCAAGTGTTCCGATTATAGTCTGTTCATCAGGGGTTGTACCTTTGCTGATTACAGCTACTGGATAATCTTTGGGTTTTCCAATCTCAATTAATTTATTAGCAATATGTTTAAGACGATGTAAACCCATTAAAAAGATGATAGTATCGTCTGTTTTATAGTTGTTCCAAGGTATTTGTGAATGCTCTTTGTTTCTGCTCTCATGTCCTGTCACTACCCTAAATGAGACGGTAATACCACGATGGGTTACAGGGATACCTGCATATTCAGGAACAGCAATAGCCGAAGTGATACCAGGGATAAATTCAAATTTTATACCTCGTTTATGAAGATAGATGCCCTCCTCTCCTCCTCGTCCAAAGACTAATGGGTCACCACCTTTTAGACGAACAACACTCTCATACTTTAGGGCATTTTGATAGATTGTCTCATTTATCTGCTCTTGTGGCATGGAGTGGTGTGAATCTTTTTTGCCCACATAGACAAATTTACACCCATCTTTTGCCTCTTTTAAAATATCTGGATTGGCTAATCTATCATAGATAATTACATCAGCACCACGAACAACACGCAACGCTTTAATCGTCAAAAGTTCAATATCTCCCGGCCCTGCTCCTGTTAGGTATACTCTCCCCACTACTTCTCCTTGTATTGATAGATAAAGATTCCTGATGGTCTTTTAACTTGAAAAATCTCTCTCTCTAAAAACCACTCTTTTGTATCAATCACATTTACTTTATTTGCATCATTGACTGATACATAAAGAGAGTTATCCAAATTTGACCATCTTAGATGTAGTACTTTACCTTTAAAGGTAAATGTTTTGATAATTTTTAGAGTTTTCGTATCAACTATCTGAATAGTTGGAAAATCTTTGCCTGAAAAGGTAACAGCTAAATATCGTTTATCAGGACTCAATGATGTAAATACAGGAAGCCCTTGCATTTTTATATTTTTAATAAAATTAAAATTTCTATCATATACCATTACAGCATTATCTCCAACAGCAGGGATAAATATTCTATCTTTACTTAGTGACCAAAAACCAAAATGTGGTATTTTGAGTACAGGTTTATTATCTGTTGCTGTTACTTTTATCTCTGAAAACTTCATACTATCAAGGTCAATAACTCCAAAGGCTTTTGTTAAAAAGAATCCTACAATATATGTATGGTCTATAATCATTGCATCAAATGGCATTTTGCCTACTTTAAACTCTTTGAAAATCTCAAATTTTGGTGTAGCTTTTCCATAATTTTTATCTTTTAAAACGGTTACCTTATCACTCTCCATCTGTGCAAAGATTAACATATCTTTATATATCTTAATCCCTACATTTTTTGAACCTGTTTTTATTTTATCTATAGGTTTTAAATCACGAGTCAAAATATCTACTGATTTATCATCATAATTGGCTACGGCTATATAGTTTTTACCGATTACAAATCCTATAGCACTCTTTGATGTTTTATACTCTTGTAGGAGTTTTTCACTTTTGGGGTCAAAGTGTACCACATAACCATCACGTGAGATTAAGTAGGCATCATCTCCATCAAATTTAATAATCCCATGGTTCATATTGTGCATCTTTTTCATATGACGTTTAGCTAATCCATCTTCTATAATAGCTAGAGATTGACTCTCACGCTCTACTACAAATATCTTCTCTTTTGGTGCTTTTGCCCATAGTGTAGTAGCCATAGTTAGATAAACTAACACTCCTAGAATAACTCTTCTCATCTCTCTTCTCCTAAATAACATGATGGGTCTTCTGCCCATATATCTCCATATATTGCATAAGCTCTACTTCGTGAGCCACCATTACAAATCTCTAAATATTCACACTCTTTACACTTTCCACCTAGCTCTCTTGGGTGAACTCTTAACTTTTCTAATAGTTCAATTGGTCTATTTGTCCAAATATCTGAAAAATCTTCTCTAAATATATTTCCAATTATAGCAGGAAAAAATGGGTCAGGTTTTACATCTCCCTCTGCATTAATATTGAGTAGCTTTCTACCTGCACTATTGCCACCCCATGATATTAATCTCTTTTTCATCTCATTGGCATATTGTGGATAGTTATCTGTAAATCTATTGTAGAAAAGTATCGAATCCATCTCCATATTTCCTGTAACAATCTCTATATCTCTTTTGCTATTGTGATATTCAAAAGCTTTATCTATAATGTAGTTTACAGCGATAACTCTCTGCTCTTTAGTTAAATCCATCTCTAAATTATCTAACCCTCTTCCACTATAAACAAGATGTGAAATATAGATTTTTGGGATATTATGACTCTCTGCTAGTTCAAATATAAATGCCAAATCATTATAAGTATCTTTTGTAATGGTAAATCGAATACCTACTTTGGTCTGATTGTAACTATTGAGCAAATCAACAGCTCTCATTGAGGCTTCAAACGAACCCTTTAAGCCACGAAAAGCATCATGTACCTTGGGACTACCATCAATACTAATACCAATATAGTTAAAGCTATCTAATATCTTTTGTGCATTACTCTTTTTTACATAGAGTCCATTAGTAGATAGATAGGTAATAATCCCAAGCTCTCTGCAACCTCTAGCAATATCATAAATATCATGACGTGTTAGTGGTTCTCCACCTGAAAAGATAAGAAATCGTATCCCATTAGCTTTTAGCTTCGGTAAGGTATCCATAATCTTTTGAGTAGATAGCGTATCAATGGAATTTAGCTCTGCTTTGGAGTAGCAGTGTAAACATGATAGATTACAACGATTTGTAAAGTTCCAGATAGCAATAGCCCCATCGAGAACTCTTGGCTCTTTTTCCTCTATAACAGAATTTAAAAGATTTGATAATCTAAACATTATCTATTCTCCCCATTTATGGCAATAGATGGATAGGGATTTTTAATAATTGTTTTATTTATATCTTCTGTTGAATTTGACTCATTTCGTTTAAATGATAAAATATAATTACTAATAGAAGAGAGATTCTCATCAGAGAGTCTAAATTTAGGCATAGCATTTCGCTTGTATCCTAAAACCTTTGATACGGATTGAGGGTCTGTAATCATAGCTTTAATCTCATTAGCTGTTCGTTTTGATGCTATCTCTTCAAAAGATGGACCAAAAGCCTCTGCTGTTTGGTGATGACACCCCCAACAGTAGGTCTCAAATACACTCTTGCCATCTATGGCAAAAAGAGAAGTAGTAGAGAGATATACTATTAGAGAGAAAAAAAGAGTTCTATTAATCATAAGCTATCCTTATTATTTTAATTAATATAATTATAGCACTCTTTATTTTTTTATTTCTTGATATAAAACAAGTTGAAATCCTTAAACGTTATTCGTTATAATGCCAAAAAATTACCCCTATATCAAAGGATTTGACAATGTCAACTTATATATTTGGACACACTACACCCGATTCAGACTCAATTGTAGGTTCAATTTCACTCTCCTATCTCAAAAACCAATTAGGAGAAGATACTACACCATCAAGACAAGGCGAAATTAACCCTGAAACAGCATTTATTTTAGAAAAATTTGGTTTTGAAAAGCCATTATTAAAAACGAGCTATGCAGGAGAGCGTGTCTATCTTATAGACTTTATGGAGAGTTCTCAAAGTCCAAGCGATATAGACCAAGCTACTATTTTGGGAATTGTAGACCACCATAAACTAGGAGACCTTAAAACAGACTCTCCCTTAGAGATGTGGGTACGTCCTGTGGGTTGTTCAAATACTATCGTAAAACAGATGTTTGACTATTTTGGAGTGGAGATACCAAAAGATTTAGCAGGAATGATGATGTGTGCAATTTTAAGTGATACCGTTATATTCAAATCTCCTACCTGTACCAAAGAGGATACCAAAGCTGTAAAAGAGTTGGCTAAAATAGCCCAAATAGAAGATTATAAAGCTCTTGGAATGGAGATGTTTACTATAAAATCAGATGTTTTAAATGATACAAAAAGAGATTTGGTTTTACGAGATTTCAAAGATTTTAATATGAGTGGTAATAAAATAGGTGTAGGACAACTAGAGGTAGTCGATTTATCTATTTTTGATAATATGAAAGAGGAGCTTTTTGAAGCAATGAAGGAGATAAAAGAGGAGGGAGATAGAGATAGTGTTCTTCTTCTCTTAACCGATATTATGCAAGAGGGTTCTCAACTTTTAGTATTGAGTGATGATAACTCAAAAGTAGAGAGTGCTTTTGATGTAAAGTTAGTAGACAATCAAGTCTGGTTACCAAAAGTTATGAGCCGTAAAAAACAGATTATCCCATTTTTAGAGAGGGAATTTTAAAAATTATGTATCCTATAGATACAAGCTACCTTAAAAAGTGTAATCTAGCTTTAACAAGAGCCTATAGTTATCTAAATAGATACAGTGAAAATGATGTAGAGTATGAGATATATCGTTCTGCTGTTATTAAAGAGTTTGAGATTATTTTAGAGCAGTCTGGAAAACTTCTCAAAAAGATATTAAGAGCTTATCTACACAGTAATAGAGCCGTAGATAGATTGGTTTTCAAAGATATATTTAGACAAGCAGGATTGCATGGTCTTCTATCTATTGATGAGGTTCAAAGATGGTTAAAATATAGAGATAACCGTAACTCTACAAGCCATAATTATGGAGCATTTTTAGCCAATGAAACACTTATTTTAATTGAAGAGTTTATAATAGATGTAGAACATCTGATAGAGGTTATAGATGATAATTCGACCACAAGATAGAGAGTTGGTTATCTCTATAGCAAAAGAGACATTAAAATCTCCATCTATCCTTTGGGCGTATGGCTCACGTGTCAATGGAGAAGCACATGAGACAAGTGATTTAGATTTGGTTATCGTTTCAAAAAATGGTAAAAAAATAGATATTGAAGAGTTTATAAATTTCAAAGAGGCTTTACAAAACTCAAATATCCCTATATTGACACAAGTTTTAGATTGGAATAGAATTCCAAAAAGTTTCCATACAAATATTCTCAATGCTTATGAAGAGATGTTTAGAATTGATTAAGTTAATTAGGTTAGAATAAGATATAATTTCATTAAAATTGGGAGATTAAACATGAAAAAAAACTTAAATTACTTAAAAAGCACACTTCTATTGACAGGATTACTATTTTTAGGGTGTGAAACTGGTGTTGATGTCAATAAGGGTTCTACAAAAGATAGTGGAATGGGACACGATGGTGCTATATTGTCAGGTATTGTAGATAAACCTACCAATCAAGTGGTCACAACAAAATATGGAAAAAAGTTGTCTGTTCATGAGATATACTCAAATTCAGCTCAACCTGGATACTATCTACAAGTTGCTTTTTTTGAAGTCTATAAACCAAACAGTAGATTTGAACAACAGCTTAAACATAGTGGATTAAAATATACTATCTTAAATAAATATAATAGATACTACGCACTTGTTGGTGCATATAAATCGTACAATGAAGCTCATTCACACATTCATAGCGTCAATGCCAAACTTCATAAAAAAAGCTTTGTGGTTCATGTTTTGCGTCCCTAAACTTTAACAAGCTATTAGATACAATACAAAAAAATATTTTGTAATATTGGAGAATCTATCTTGCCACAAAAGCAACTACACCTTATAAGCCTTGGCTGTACCAAAAACCTCGTTGATTCAGAGGTTATGTTGGGTCGACTACAAGAGTATAAAATTTCAGATAACCCTAAAACAGCTGATGTAATTATTATCAACACTTGTGGATTTATTGATGCTGCCAAAGAGGAGAGTATCAATACTATTTTGACAACACATCAAGAGCGTAAAAAAGATTCCCTATTGGTTGTATCTGGTTGTTTAACAGAGCGTTACAGAGAGCAGTTACAGAGAGATTTACCTGAAGTTGATATATTTACAGGTGTAGGAGACTATGAGCAGATAGATAAGATGATTGCCCAAAAGAGAGGTATATTTTCTCCTCAAGTCTATCTAGCAAATGAGAGTTCAGAGCGTGTTATCACAGGCTCAAATACTCATGCCTATATCAAAATGGCTGAAGGGTGTAACCAATCATGTTCATTTTGTGCTATCCCCTCATTTAAGGGTAAACTTCACTCTCGTACTCTATTTTCTATTGAAAAAGAGGTAAAAGCCTTAGTAGCTAAAGGTTTTTATGAGTTCTCTTTTATATCACAAGACTCCTCTAGCTATGGAAGAGATATGGGATTAAAAGATGGATTAATCCATTTAATAAAAACTGTTGAAGGGATAGAGGGCGTAAAGGTTGCTCGTATCTTATATCTTTACCCTAGTACAACAACATTTGAACTGATTGATACCATTGCTGATTCTACTGTTTTTGAGACCTATTATGATATGCCTATCCAACAGATAGATGATACTATGTTGAAATTGATGCGTAGAGGTTTTGGAGAGAAGAAGACGATTGAACTATTGGAACATATGAAATCAAAAAAAGATGCTTTTATTAGAACCTCTATTATAGCAGGACACCCTGGGGAGAGTGATAGAGCTTTTGAGCGTGTTTGTGCCTTTCTAAAAGAGTTTAAGTTTGACCGATTTAATATCTTTTTCTACTCCAATGAAGAGACAACACCTGCATTTACCATGAAACCAGTAGAAGAGAGTCTTATAGAAGAGCGTGTAGAAGTTTTAGAAGAGATTGCCAAAGAGACAACAGAGCATTCACTTAAAACGATGTTAGGAAAAACTATCAATGTTATTTTGGAGGGAGAGAGTGATGAACATGAGTATATCTTATCAGCTCGTCCTACTCTCTGGGCAAAAGAGATAGATGGAGATATTCTTATCAATGATAGTTCTGATTTAGATATTAAATTTGGAGCATTGTATCAAGCAAAAGTAACAGAGCTAGTAGGAGATAGACTCTTAGCTACATTAATAAAAGAGCTATAGGTGTGAGCTTATCAGAGATAAAACTACTAGATTCAATAGAAAATGAGTTAAAAAACTCAAAAAACCTTTTAGCCTTTTCTGCAGGGGTTGACTCTTCTGCTCTCTTTTTTCTACTTTTAAGAGAGAATATACCATTTGATATTGCTTTGGTCAATTATGGTCTGCGTGATACTTCAATAGTAGAAGAGAGACACGCCATAGACCTAGCCAAAGAGTATAATCTAACTTGCTACACAACTAAAGCTCCCTATTTTAGAAAAAATTTTGAGAAGAATGCAAGAGATTTCCGATATAGCTTTTTTGATTCTATTATCAAAAAGCACTCTTATAATAATCTGCTAACAGCTCATCAACTCAATGACCAACTAGAGTGGTTTTTGATGCGTTTAACCAAAGGGGCAGGGGTAAATGAGCTTATAGGATTAGAGAGTATCTCTCAAAGAAAAAACTACACAATTATCCGTCCTCTACTTCATATATCAAAAGAGGAACTTTTAGACTATTTAAAAGAGAATGACTACCCCTATTTTGTAGATGAGAGCAACTTTAATTCAAAGTATGAACGAAATATATTTAGAAAAGAGTTCTCTAATAGACTCTTATCCCAATATCAAGAGGGAATAAAGAGAAGTTTTCAGTATCTACAAGAAGATAAGAAAAATTTAATGATAGGTTATAGAGAGCTTTTTTCTCATAAAGAGTTCTATATTATATATTATAGTAGAGAGTATCAAAAGAGTCGTATTGTAGATTTATATATCAAAAGATTAGGTTATCTACTCTCTAGCCATCAACGCAAAGAGATAGAGAGATTATCCTCTGTCGTTATTGGAGATAACTGGGTAGTAGAGAGTATAGAAAACAGAATATTTATAGCTCCCTATATCAAAATTAAAATGCCCAAAACATTTAAAGAGAAGTGTAGAGTAGCAAAAATCCCCTCTAAAATCCGTCCATATCTATATCAAGAAGAGATAAATCCGTTCATAAATTGTTGTTAATAGTTAACAATATTACTGCTTCAAAGAATATCTAATGATTGATTCTCCACAGTCGTTTATAGTGTCTCTTGAACATGTAGCCACTAACAATAGTATACCATATATTCCTTAATCTAAGGATATGTGTTGATACTCCAAATTGAATACATAGTAATCCTTTATATAATTTTATATATTATACTATGTATTACTTGACTGTCAAAAGCCCTCTGCACTTATTAAGCTTAATCCTTAAGAGCCTTATATACTCCAATAGCTGAAACAATAACCACAACAACAATAAATCCAAACATTACCCAATCAAGTGTTCCCATATTTATACTCCATTTTCTTCTAATT
>JALSOO010000129.1 GCA_026986355.1 Campylobacteraceae bacterium
GCATGTAAAGAGTTAGGATTACCATACTTCTCTGTAAAAAATGGGTCCATCTCTGCTTTTACAGCAGGGTCAACCATAGTTGTCGCATTATTATCTAAATAAACTCTCATCTAATTCCTTTAAGTTTTTACTCTTTTTTTAAATCGGACAATATTAGTCCTAATTAACTTTTCCCATACTACATGATAAAACCTTAAAGTGACATAAAGAGAGAAAAATTTCGCGATTATACTCCTTTGATGGTTAAAATTGAATTGAAATGGCTATTTTATATTTTTTAACATTTTATAAAGCAAATAAATTAATAAATAATATTAGATGTTTTAAAATTAATAAAAGTGTTATTTGTTTACACTTTATAGTAAAAAAAGATATTAATAAAATTATTTCTTAAATAATTATGGATATAATTATTTATATATAAATAAAAGGGTTTTACATGATAGCTACTATTTCAGCAAATAAAAGTAATATTTCTACTATAAAACCCTTAGAATCTAGCTCTGCATATAAAAAAAACTCTCTAAAACAACCAACAGCAGAAGAGTATAATCTACTTGCAAGTATATATAAGGAGAAAAACTTATATAAAAAAACTATTATTTATTATTCAAAAGCATTAAATATACAAAAATCAAAGTTTGGTCTCTTTCATCAAAAGACAGCAAATAGTTATACAAATTTAGCTGATGCTTATGTACATGATGGAGATACCAAAAAGGGATTAGAGTTATATATAAAAGCTTTAAATATATGGGAGATAGAGTTTGGATTAAATCATGTTCGAGTTGCTGATATATACTCCAAGATGGCAACTATCTATTTTCAAGAGAATATGCAAGAGAAATCTTTAACTCTATATAAAAAATCTTTAGAGATACGAATCGAACAACTAGGAGAGAATCAAGTTCAAACAGCCTCCTCTTATCAAGAGTTGGGCTATTTCTATGCAACGCTAGAGGAGTATCAGTTGGCACTACCACTATTTAAAAAAGCTGTAGAGATAAGAAGAGAATTACTTAAAATGAGTCACCCAGATACAGCAACATCTTATAACAATCTAGCTATCTGCTATTATCATCTTTTTGAGTATGAAAAAGCGTATGAAGCCTTAGATACTGCTATTGAGATACGCTCAATGATTTTTGATTCTAATCATGAGTTAATAATCTCTTCAGAAAAAAATCTAAAAGAGATTAAAAAACATATCTATAAAGAGAAAAAAAATAGATATATCTCCTTTTTATTGAATATATTTAAGTCAAAAAAGATATAATTTCATCTCTTATAAATAAGATCGCGTAACTCAGTGGTAGAGTACTTCCTTGACATGGAAGAAGTCGTTGGTTCAAGTCCAATCGTGATCACCATCTCCCAAATAATAAAAATAAAATACTCTAAAATCTATACTACATTCCTGGTATTCTAGGGATATTACCCAATTTAGACTGTTTACAGTACCAACCCCAACCCTTTTTCATCCAGTGACCAACAAAAGGCATAGGTATCATCTTGCCACCCTTATTATCACGATATACAAATCCTGCACCATCTCCTGTATCCATCACACATAAGATATTGAGATGTTCAAGATATGAGCGTTTAGAGTCTATCTTTTGAGTATGTTGGAAGATATTATAGGCGATATTTCTTGCCATAACTTCAGCTACATGTCCCTGTTTTGCACGCCACTCTGGACCCATAAGTGATGCAGAGTCTCCAATGGCATAGACTCCATCAAATCCCTCTACCTCATTATATTTATTTGTTATGACAAAACCTGCATCACTAAGAGGTAAATCTGATGCTTCTAATATAGAGTGTCCTTTACCTGCTGATATAAACATTGTTAAATCCGAGTTAATCTTCTCTCCATCTTCAAAATTAATACCATTAGACTCAAATGATACTATTTTTGAACCAACTTTTTTAGATATATTTGTCTTGCTAAACATTTTATCCATCATCTCTAGTGATTTCTCTCCCATCTTTTGCCCTGGTTTTGCCATTGGTGCAAAGAAAATGAGATTAAACTTATCACGTAATCCTCTTTTTTTAAGTAGATTATGAACATTAAATAGAACTTCAAATGCTGGACCACCACGAACAGCTGAGGTATCTTTTGGATTACCTCCAAACCCCATAGCAATAGTTCCTGAACCCTTCTCTAGCAATTTATCAAGACGCTCTTTTAGCTCTACTGCCTCTTCTGGTTTCCCACAAATAGACAAGGTATTCTCTATACCTTTGAGTTTTATTTTATCTTGACCCATAGCGATAACAATATAGTCATATTTATCGAGTATACGACCACTCTCTAGCGTGACCTTTTTCTCTTTTGCATTTACAGCTGTTACTGCATCTACAAAAACTTCAAATCCATGATTTATACCTAATTTAGCTAAAGGTATTGAGATTTTCTCTTTTGTTGTATCACCTGTTGGAATCCATATAGAGGTTGGATATATATAGAAGTAGTCTCTATCTGAAATCAGAGTAACATCTAAATTATCCATCTTTTTTAGATAGATTGCAGCCTCTACACCTGCAAATCCACCACCTAGTACTAATACTCTTTTCATATTTTTCTCCATTTTAC
>JALSOO010000130.1 GCA_026986355.1 Campylobacteraceae bacterium
ACGTGCATCGACTATGTTTGATGAGATTATTGTAGCTGTTGCCGATAACCCCAAAAAGAACCCAATGTTTAGCGTAAAACAACGTATAGAGATGGCAAAAAAGCCTATACAATCATTAACCAATGTCAAGGTTATTGGCTTTTCATCTCTATTGGTTGATTTATCCGATAAGTTAGAGGCAAATATTGTCATTAGAGGTATACGAGCTGTGAGTGATTTTGAGTATGAGTTTCAGATGGGATATGCTAATGCTTCACTCAAAAAAGAGCTGGAGACTATTTTTCTAATGCCTAGCCTAGAGTATGCCTTTATTAGCTCCTCTATTGTTCGCTCTCTATTACCCTTTAATGGTAAAATCGAACATCTTGTACCTCACTGTATACTCCAAGATATTCAATCAAATTTAATAAAAAAGGCTCTATAAAGATGTATATACTATTTGAAGGGATTGATACATGTGGTAAAAGCACCCAAATAGAATTGGTATCTCAAAAACTAGATAGTGTAGTTATCACAAAAGAGCCAGGGGGAACAGAGTTTGGAAAAGAAGCACGAGAGATACTATTAAAGGATTCCCTCTCTTCAAAAAGAGCTGAACTACTACTTTTTTTAGCCGATAGAGCAGAACATTATGAGCAAATTATTAAAAACAACCAAGATAAAACCATTATATCAGATAGAGGTTTTTTATCTGGAATTGGGTATGCTTTAGCCAATGGAGATTTTGAGTTTGACTATTTAGTAGAACTCAATAGATTTGCATTGGAAGATAACTTCCCTGATTTAATCATTCTATTTCTTATTGATATAGATACATTAAGAGAGAGAACCTCTCAAAAATCACTTGATGGTATAGAGTTGCGTGGACTAGAATATCTTCTATCTGTTCAACACCATATGAGAGAGAGTTTGAAAAAGCTTGATATTCCCTATCTCTTGATAGATGCTACAGACTCCATAGATAAAATCTCAAATAAGATTATAGAAGAGTTACAACTCAATACATGTTCCAATACCCGAAGATGTTAAAATCTCTAATAGGATAGAATGCTCTACTCTTCCATCAATAATATGTGCTTTTTTGACTCCACCACGTAGTGCCTCTATACAAGCATCAACTTTTGGAACCATACCACCATGAATTGTACCATTAGCTTTTAAAGCATCTGTTTGACTTATAGTTAAGGTAGAGATTAGGTTCATCTCTTTGTTTAAAACGCCTTTAGTATCTGTCAAAAAGAGTACTTTTCTAGCATTCAAAGCAATAGCTACTTGACTAGCAACCAAATCTGCATTGATATTGAATCCAGGGTGTCCAATAGTAGAAGATGAAGCAATAGGTGCGATAACAGGGACAAATCCATCGTCAATTATGTTGCAAACTACTTTTGGATTTACATTTTGTATAACACCCGTATACCCAAAATTTTCAAAATCTTTAGGAGTAGCCTCTAACAAATTTGCATCTTTTCCAGATAGACCAATAGCATGACCACCTTGATTGTTTAGTAGTGAGACAATCTCTTTATTTATCTCTCCAGATAGAACCATCTCTGCTATACGCATAACCTCTTTAGTCGTTACTCTCTGTCCATCAATAAATTTTGTATCTACACCTAAATCATTCAATAGATTTGTAATAGCATTACCTCCACCATGAACAACAATAGGTTTCATACCTACGGTATGGAGTAGAACAATATCTTGTGCAAACTGCTGTTTAAGTAGTTCAGATGTTTGTGCAGAGCCACCATATTTGATAACAATCTTCTCATCTCTAAACTTCTTTATATAAGGTAGTGCCTCTAAAAGTGTCTCTACAACATTCAATTTTGCTTTCATCTATTAAACTCTCCAATATAGCTATCAATTTTATTAAAAACTTCATTTTTAATCTGCAATTTTAACTGCATAACTGAAAGGGGTAACTGAAAATCTAACATTTTAACCTCATCTTTTTGAGTAACTAAAAGAGAAGTAGCACCTAAAGCTAACATTTTCTCTTTTAAAATGGTTTCATCAAAATAGGCATGGTCTTCTAATAGATACTCCCCAACAATATCTTTTGTAGCTAAAAAAGGTTTTAATCGTTGAGGATTAGAGATAGCCGTGACAAGAAGCATCTTCTCTGTCTCATTTTTGAAACTAACTTCTCGTTTAAAATCAATCTCTTCATAGAGATTTAAATCTGCAAACCATTTTGAAAAGTAGAACTCACGAAATGCTCCAGCAGGAAAAGGCAGATAGTTGCTAATCCTTTCTGGAAAGAGAAGAATTTCAAACTTTTTAATAGTGACACGGTTAAACCCATCATCTAAAATTATAAGTTTAGCACCATTTTTAATAGCGAAATCTATCCCCTCCTCTCTATCCTCACTAACAATAACAGAGGCACTTTTTAGAGATTGTGCCATAAGCATTGGTTCATCTCCTGAACTCAAAACATCTGTTAATATCTGACCCTTACGGCTAACTTCTACTAAACCTCTGCTCTGCCTCCCATAACCACGGGAGATAATAGATACATTCTCATAACGAGAAGCCAAAGAGATAACAAAAGGTGTCTTGCC
>JALSOO010000131.1 GCA_026986355.1 Campylobacteraceae bacterium
GGTGTTTCACTTAATGTAATGGTAAAATTTATATCTCCACTACTCTCATCGCTAGCCGAGTCAGCTATGGAAATAGTAATATCTGTTCCATCAGCTAAAAGTAAAGAGGAGAAAAATAGTGTAAATATAAATATAAATTTTTTATAAAAAGAGTGCATATAAAATTCCTTTAAGAGAGATTTATCTTAATTATACTATTAAAATAATTTCTTAAAGTTTAATTAATATATTATCTCTGTGTAACTTTAAAAGCCTCTCCAATAGCTTTAATAAATGAACTTCTAACAGCTCCCTCTTCCAACGCTCCATATGCTGCTGCTGTTGTTCCTGCAGGACTCATTACACTATCTTTTATTAGAGCAGGGTGAGCAGAGGCTATGAGTGGTGCAAACCCTTTAAAGAGAGAGTTGGTTATAGATATAGCATCAACTCTCTTCATACCCTCTTTAACCAATCCGTCCATCATCGCTTCGGCTACCAAGGTCAAAAGTGCAGGTCCACTTCCTGCTACTGCTGTGGCTATATCTATCTCTTTTTGGCTATCTACCCAAAAGGTATCTCCAATAGCTGAAAATATCTCTAATGATTCATCTTTTTTACTCTTATCTCCTGTAATTACAGAAGTAGAAGCTTGAAATTTTGCAGAGACATTGGGCATTACTCGAATGTAGTTTTTGGCAGATATATTCTCTTTTAGACTCTCTATTGTAGTACCTGCTAAAACGGAGTAGATAGTTTTGGCTTTACCCTTTATATTTGTTGCTACATCATTTAGTGCATAAGGTTTAACAGCCAAGATAATATTTTTATCTGTAATATCAAACTCTTTTAACTCAAAAACATCAACCAAAAACTCATCTTTTAAGTAACTATTTTTTTTAATATCTCGTACAACAAATTCTAAGGTATATCTATCTTTTAACCCATTAGCCATCGCTTTTGCCATAGCACCTGCTCCAATAATTGTTAATGTCAACTTTTTCTCCATTTAAATCGTTTTTTGGCGATTATAGCAAAATGTAATGGAGTTTGAGGTATTATATTTTTTAAAAATAATATATAAGGTCAATGATGAGAATAGTCATAGATATTAAACAGATAGTTACTATTGTACTATTTGTAACCCTTTTTGTAGGCTGTAGTACCAAAGAGGCTGTAAGTGAGTATGATAAACCAGCACTATATTGGTACAAACATATCGTAAAAGAGGTAGCTTCAAATAACCTAGACAAAGCAGATAACTACTATATATCATTGCGTAGTGAACATATGCGTTCTCCTGTTCTCCCTACTGCTACTATGTTTTTAGCTCAAGCACATATGGACGAGCAAGAGTTTATTATGGCAGACTACTATTTAGATGAGTATCTCAAGAAGTATGCAGGTGGTTCAAGAGTCGAACAGGCGAAATTTCTAAAAATCAAAGCTGCATTTTTAGGTATTAAAGATATAAACAAAGAGCAAAAATTGATGCTAGATACGCTTAAAAATGTTGACTCTTTTGTAGAAAAGTACCCAACATCTATCTATAAACCTATTGTTCAGACGATTAGAGTGCGTTTAAATATGGCTCAATATATGTTAAATGAGAATATTGCAAATCTCTATGCAAGAATAGGCAAAGATGAAGCATCAAAGATTTATAGAGATAAAAATAGAAATTCTCCACTTCATATGGCAGATATTAAAGCACCAGAGGTTGGTGTTTTAGGGTCTATATTTAATTAATTTAGGATAGCAATGCAACTTAGTAATTACGAACCGTTTCCAAGAGATATACCTGTGGTTATAGAGGATAAACTCTTTATATACCCTTTTATGATAAGCCCTATTTTTTTGACAAAAGAAGAGGATATTAATGCTATAACTTATGCAATGGAGATAAACTCTCCTGTTATGTTGATTACCACAAAAGATAGTTTTGAGGGGTCACGAGATATAAAAAATCTTCATACCGTAGGTGTAGTAGGTTCTATCATGCGTAAAGTCAATCTACCTGATGGTCGAGTCAAAATCCTTTTTCAAGGTCTATCAAAAGGGGAGATTTTAGGAGAGCTAGAGAGTATAACTTTAGATGATGAGATTACATTTCAACAGGCTAACGTCAATATTATTGAAAACTCAAACTATGATGAGCTTAAAATTCAAGCATTAATTGGTGTATTAAATGAAAAACTTCAACTTTTAGCAAAAGTCAATAAATCTATCCCCTCTGATTTACTTAAAACTATTAAAGAGACTGATAATCCATATCGTATAGTCGATTTGGTATCTTCTATACTAAATCTTTCTAAAACAGAAGCATATGCTATCTATACCGAAGAGGATATAGAGTATAGATTGATGAAAATAATTGATATTATTATCTCTGAAATAGAGTCTGCTAGAGTGGAGCAAGAGATACGCTCCAAAGTCCATCACAAGATAGAACAGACCAACAAAGAGTACTTTTTAAAAGAGCAGATAAAAGAGATAAACAAAGAGTTAGGAGTAGATGCACAGCGTGAAGAGGAGATAGGAGAGTTTAGAAAAAAACTAGAACTTCTAAAACCTTTAGTTGAAGAGGATACATACAATGAAATATCCAAGCAGTTAGAGCGTTTTGCACGAATGCACCCTGATTCAGCTGATGCTAGTCAGATACAGAGCTATTTAGAGTGGGTGTTTGACCTTCCTTTTGGAAAAATAACAGATAAAGAGTTAAAAGTACTAGAGGTACAAGATAGATTAAATAGTGACCACTACTCTTTAGATAAAGCCAAAGAGAGAATAGTAGAGTTCTTCTCTGTGCGAGAGTTGGCAGAGAAGAGAGGGATTACATTAGATGCTAGTGCTGGTACAATTTTATGTTTTTATGGACCTCCTGGTGTTGGTAAAACATCTCTTGCAAACTCTATCGCAAAAGCTCTAAATCGTCCACTAGTTCGTATAGCATTAGGTGGAATGGAAGATGTAAATGAGCTACGAGGACATAGACGAACTTATGTAGGTGCAATGCCAGGTAGAATTGTCCAAGGGTTAATTACAGCAAAGAGTATGGACCCTGTAGTGGTTTTAGATGAGATTGATAAAGTAGGAAGAGGAAATCGTGGAGACCCAACCTCTGTACTTTTGGAGATTTTAGACCCAGAACAGAATAGTGCCTATCGAGATTACTATCTCAATTTCAATATTGACCTCTCTAAAGCTATCTTTATAGCTACGGCTAATGATGTGAGTCAAATCCCTGCTCCACTCCGTGATAGAATGGAGTTTATATCGGTTAGCTC
>JALSOO010000132.1 GCA_026986355.1 Campylobacteraceae bacterium
GCAGCACATAAATCAGGGGTTACAAAAGCATTGATTCCAGATAAAAACTATGAGAGAGATTTAGATGAAATCCCTGATGAGGTCAAAAATGCAATAGAGATAATCCCTGTTTCAGTTATTGATGAGGTTTTGGCTGAAGCATTGATTTAGCTTCAAACCACCACATAAATGCAAACATCAATCCAACAGTTTTTCCAATGGATTCATCATACATAAATGATTTTGCTTCGGATATAGGTACTTCAATGACCTCTATCTGTTCATCATCTACTCCACCACCATCATTTACTTTCATGGTATCATCTACCTCTGTATAGTAGATGATTTGAGTACTTCCTGATGTTCCAACAGCCGATAGCACTTTTGTAATACGCTCGATTGAGTGAAGTGGGACACTATATCCACACTCCTCTTCTATCTCCTCTTTTGCTATCTGCTCTAATGATTTATCTTTGTCTACAATCCCTGCACACATTTCAACAGTTATACCATTGCCACCTCTATTGTATACAGCAGGACGAAACTGTTTTACAAGTACAAAAGCATCTCTCTCTTTATGATAGATAAGAATAGCTACCGAATCGTGAGACTCTACAATCTCCCAAGATTTTTTGATACCATTTTGTTTAAAAGTAGCAAGTGCTGTTTTTGCAAAGCAAGGATTTTCTAATGGATTTAATTTAAAATCTTCTATTATATTTTTCATGATATTTTTACCAACCTCTTTTTTTATAATAATTTTTCATTTTGGGCATTACTGCAAGTTTATCAATAGTGTTCCATACATAGGAGGGCATATTTTCATCAAATATTTTATTGATAATTTTTGTATATCTTCTCTTTCTATTTAAAAATGCCTTCTTATCTTTTCCAGTTAGACCATCAGAGGAGAATTTAACTAGACGCATAGGGTCTATAGGTATCCCATCTTTATATAATCCAAAATGAAGATGTGGACCAGTACTTCTACCTGTACTTCCTACATACCCAATTATATCCCCTTGGCTAACAATATCTCCTTTTTTGGCTTTTAACCTGCTTTGATGAGCATATAGTGTTACATAGTTATCTTTGTGTTGAATCTTGATTACATTTCCATATCCACCCATTCTACCAGAGAAGATAACCTCTCCATCGGCTACAGCTAAAATTGGTGTTCCTCGTTTAGCTCCCAAATCTGTTCCATGGTGTGCTTTCCACTTTTTCAAAATAGGATGAAAACGGCGATTAGTAAATTTTGAAGTAATACGTATATGTTTTAATGGTTTACCCATATATTTTTTTACTAACTCTTCTGCATTTTCATTATAATATTTTCCATCACTATGTTTAAAAACATAATGTTTCTGATTATTGGATTCTAGCATTGCTACTTTAATATCAGGGATACCTATTGGCTGACCCAATCTCATCTTTTGAGTATATACGATAGCTATTTTATCTTTTTTATGAATATTTTTAAAATTTACAGATTGTTTTAATAGATGTACAAACTCATCTGCTAAGGCTCTATTTTTTACTTTAGAGACAATATCCTTGTAGGGTGTTTTATCTACGGATAAGAGAGCTACATAGGTACTTTTCTGATAAGAGATAGGAATAATCTCCAAATCATAACCCTCATAGGTTTTTCTAAGATGTAGTTGCAACTCTTCTCCTAGAGGGATAAGTGCTTGAAGCAGTACACCATTTGAGGCTACTAGCTCATAAAATTTTTGATTAGCTTTAATATCTGATACTAATAGTTCATCTTCATTATCTAAAGTATCTAAAATAGTTTCAGGAATATTATATTTTTTAAGATACTCCTCAAAAGTTAATTCTTTTTGCCAAGTTATATGTTTTACTTTTGCACCAAATGCAATAGTATTGAAAAATAAAAAAAGTATAATGGTTCTTAAAATAGAATCTCTTATCAAAATAGTCCCTAAGTATCAATTAGAATCATTATATCTTATGGAAACTAAAATATAATAGATGACAATAGTAACTATAAGCCTATTTAAGTAGTATCATAAGATGAAACATCTAAATGGATACAAAAAA
>JALSOO010000133.1 GCA_026986355.1 Campylobacteraceae bacterium
AATAAAACTGAGTTTAATTACAACGCTATTGCTAAATATAAACCTCATCGCAGAGGATAAACTTGAAGATATTACAGTAACTACAGCTACTAATAGTAATCAAAAGGTAGCAGAGGTAACCTCTAATATAGATGTTATTACAGCACAAGAGATTGAAGAGAGACACTACAGAACCGTTACAGAGGCGTTAAGCTCTTTAGGAGGGGTGGAGTTTACTAGCAATGGAGGATTAGGTCAGACAACGAATCTATATCTAAGAGGATTTGATTCTAAACGTCTATTGGTGCTTATTGATGGTATTCGATACAATGATGTAACAAGTCTATCAGGAGCACCTTTTGAGCATTTAATGGTTAGTGATATTGCACAGATAGAAGTTATAAAAGGGGCTCAATCGGGTATTTGGGGAGCTGATGCTAGTGCTGGTGTAGTTAATATTATTACAAAAAAGGCAAAAAAAGGTCTACATTTTGGAGCATCACAAGAGTTTGGTAGTTTTGCTACAACCAAATCAGAAGCTGATATATCTTATAAAAATGATACCTTTTATCTAAAAGCAACGCAGAGTATTGTCGATACAAAAGGTTTCTCATCTGTTGCACCTAGAGGTTCTAAACTAGATACACTTGAAGATGATGGATATAATAATAAAACCACACATCTACAAGCAGGATTTCAAATTAATGAGACTAATAAGATAGATATTACACATATTATTAATGACTCCAAAACCCAAGCTGATGCTTATGATTCTAAAACATTTTCCTATAATCCAAATAGCCAATATGATGTAAAGAGTAAAACAAAATTAAGCTCTATAAATTTTAATCATATAGATAGCTTTAATGAGGTTAATCTCTTTGCAAAAAAATCAACTTTTAGCCGTTACTATCCTCAATCTCAATACTCTCCAAATTTTGATGGTACAACCAAAGAGTATGGATTAAACTCCAAGATACCTTATGGAGAGGATAGTTTTATCGTTTGGGGTGGAGAGTATAAGAGTTTTGAACATGAAAATAGTATCAATAAAAAGTACAATAATAAGGCTCTATTTGTAACCAATAGCAACAGTTTCAAAGGATTATTAGGCAATGGTACAACTACTTTTACTCAATCAATACGTCAAGACAACTATAATAAATTTGATAATAAAACAACAGGTAAAATAGGTATAAAATATATGGCAACGGAGGGGTTAACTGCATCTGCTAACTATGGTACAGGATATAATGTACCTACTCTCTATCATCTTTTTGACCCATATTCAGGAAATAAAGAACTAACAGCAGAGGATACACAAGGGTATGATGTAACTCTTGGATATAAAGATTTCAAAGTTACCTATTTTGATAACACTATAAATGATATGATTGATTATGAGTCAAAGTATGATGCTAATGGAACATTTATTGGAGGAGGATATAAAAATATATCTGGTAAGGCTAAATTAAAAGGTGTCGAAGTTGGTTATCAAACAGATATTAAAGAGGATACTCTACTCTCTCTAAGCTATACAAGATTAGATGCCAAAGATACAAAAGGGCAAGAGTTAGCAAGAAGAGCCAAGGATACCTTGAAGTTTGGTGTTGATTATTATGGTATAGAAGATTTACACTTTGGACTAAATGGTAGATATATAGGAGAGCGTTTTGATAGAGCCAATAGACAAGGTCAACAGACAGGGAAATATACTATTGCTAATGCAACCGTAGATTATAAAGTCGATAAACATATGAGTTTATATGGAAAAGTTGATAACATCACAGACAGATATTATCAAACCGTTGATGGGTATGCTAGTAGCCCAAGAGCTGTTTATGCTGGAATGAAGATTAGCTATTAAGGATAGAGAAACGCTTAATAGCGTTTCTCTATCTCTTAGCCAACATCAAGAAAACGGTAAACTCTTGATGAGGTTTTTTTATGGTACTTGCTAGTTTAAATCTAATATCTTTGAAGCCAACCTCTTTGGCTATCTCTTTTAACTCTTTTCGTTTAAATCCAAAATGAAAAACACCTCTATTATCACTATGAAATGTACCATTTTCATTATCTAAATCTGCAATAGCGATAAATCCATCTACATTGAGCATCTTATAGAATTTTTCAAAAAGTGCTTTGGTATCTTCTATATGATGAATGGTCATAGAGGAGATAATACCATCAAAAGTTTGATTAATCTCTGTTTGAGTTAAATCCAACTCTAAAATTTCTGTATTTGATTCAAACTCATGAGCTTTCTCTTTGAACTCTTTTAGCATAGAGGGAGAGTTATCTACAGCTATAATAGTATCTATATAGGGAGAGATAAAGTAACTCAATAGTCCCGTCCCTGCTCCAAAATCCATCACTCTCATTTTTGATGAGAGTTCTATATTATCAATGATTAAGTGGGCAATGCTTTTGGCATTTTGAACACGTTTAGAGTTCATATCCCAAGATTTTGATTTGTCTTTAAAATGGTCTATCTTCAAACTATGCTCTCTCTTTTACTTTTAATGGTTCTACATCAGAGTGTGCAATAAGAGATTGAATCTCTGTCTCATGTTTTGCCATATCAAAATTAGCACCGATAACGTTACATACACCTAAAGCATCAGTAAGAGCGATAGATAGTGAGCTTGTAGCCCCTGGGCTTGGGGTCATATTAAAAATTAAACCATCTTTTTCAATTTTTGCCTCTCCTAATAGTAACTCTTGATTCTTTTTATCAATAATTTGTGGTCTCATTCCCCCATAACCCTCTGCAAATTTTAAATCTTTGACACTAATAGATGGTATAACTTTTTTTGCATCTTGGACAAATATCTCTTTTCCTACCATAGGAATCTCTTCTATAAAGTTTTTTAGAATATATCTACGAATGGTTTTATCTCTAAAAAGACTCATATAGACTTTGGTTACATCTTTGTCAATATTTAATGCAGATATTAAATCCCTTACATGTAATTTATGGTAGCGTTCTAGTTTTGGCAGTGCAAATGCTGTTGGACCAAAACGAGTATTCCAATCTTGAGTTACATCTGGGTCAGCATGAATCGCTGCAAAAGGGAGTTTGGGATTTTGCATGGTATAAACTTTTGAGTTTAGAAGTTTCTCTTTGGTAAAGAAAAAACTACCACCAATAGGTAATATAGCATACTCTTTTCCATAACCCATAGATTGTGCAAATAGTAGAGAGTAAGCACCTGCATTGACGACTACTGATTTAGCTTTGAAGCTTGTAGTATCGGTAGTAATACTAAAGAGACCATCTTCTTCTCGCTCTATATTTAGAACCTCTTCATTATAACGCATCTGTATATTTTTGTTGGTATCTAGTGCTTGTTGAACAAAGCTTTCACTTAATTTTTTATAATTAACAGTTGTAATTTGTCCTCTTGCACCCATAGCCAAGATAGGCTCTTCTCTACCCTCTACAAGTTTAGGTTCAAACTCTGCTAAAAACTCTTTATCCCAAAGCTCTAAATATGGATAGAGTGTTTTAAATTTAGCATAACGCTCTTTTAGCTCTGCTACTTCTGATTCGCCAACAGCTAAAAGCATCTTATCTCTTCTAAATCCTACACTATCGACTTCATCAAAGTTTTGAATATAGTTTGCCACCATAGAAGAGGCTTTTTTTACTTTTCCTGCTTTTTCATAGGTATAGTTACTCTCTATATCTCCTACATGTAAAGTTTGAGAGTTTGCTTTTGGATTAGAGTTGAGTTGACTGACTTCATCATATTTCTCAAAAAGTATAATATTATTAATATCTGTATATCTAGCTAATGTAAAAAGTAGAGATGTCCCTGCCACACCACCACCAATAATGGCTGTATCAAAGAGTTTGTTTATAATCATAAATCATTCCTAATATATTGTATCGAACGTAAAATAGTACTCTTATCACAATAAAAAAAAGCTTTTCTTAAAGTTAAAAACTGTTTCATTTATTTACTTATAATTTAAATAGCTATCTCTTATGTAATATAAATGTTACTTATTTAAAATAATATGTTATCTTTACTAAATCACATCTATTTGGGAGAAAACGTGCAAGATAAGAAAACGGTAATTACTTATGGAACATACGATATGCTTCACAAAGGGCATATGAATCTACTTGAACGAGCAAAAGCTCTTGGTGACTACCTTATTGTTGGTGTTACCGATGAAAATTATGACCGTTCTCGTGGTAAATTAAATGTAATTGAGAGTACAAAAAAACGTGTTAAAGCGATTGAAGCTTTAGACTTTGTAGATAAAGTTATCGTGGAAACCCATAAAAACCAAAAAGCTGAAGATATGGTCAAATATGATGTTGATATTTTTGCTATTGGCGATGATTGGGTAGGGGCATTTGATTATCTAAATGAGTATACCCATGTAGAGTATCTTCCACGAACAGAGGGAATCTCTAGTACCAAATTACGAAAAGAGAACTTCTCTATGATTAAAATGGGTCTTGTGGGTCTTGGTCGAGATACGCAAGATTTTATTAATGAGTCTAAGTTTGTCTCTAATGTCAAGATAAATCGTATCTATTCAGATGATTTTCTAAAAGTAAAATCATTTACAAAAGATCATGATGTGATTAAATATGGTCACGATAACTATGATGAGTTTTTAGATACGACCATTCAAGCTGTCTATGTAGATACAGCTTTAGAAGAGCATTATATGCTTATAAAAAAGGCACTCCAAGCAGGAAAACATGTACTTTGTGAAAATCCATTGGCTCTGAATAAAAAAGAGTTAAAAGAGTTACTCTCTTTGGCAAAAAAAGAGAAAAAACTGCTTCTTTCTGCTGTAAAAACAGCATTTTTACCTGCTTTTAATCAATTACTTAAAGAGATAGATAGAGGAGTAATTGGTGAGATAAAAGAGGTACGTGCTACACGAACTTCTCTCTATAAAGAAAAAGCCTATTCCGATAGCTTCATCAAGCAGGGTGCTACCAATATTTTATC
>JALSOO010000134.1 GCA_026986355.1 Campylobacteraceae bacterium
CGGCTATGGCAACATAAAAACTCTCTGGACGAATAGAGAAGGTATCTTGTGCATTAACAGTTTTTTTACTATTTTGAGCTACTAAAGCGTTATAACACGCTTGATAATCTGCTCCACAACTACCTTGGACAATATTTCCTCTTGTATCAATAGCATAAGATATTTTAAAGAGTGCTTCTTTGGTTGCAGGGATATTTTTTAAATCATCACTATCTAAAACTAAAACTCGACTACTAAGTGTAGAGAAGTAGCGATAAGTAGTGTAGAGTAGCTTATTGTTATTTTTATTAAATAGCTCTACTTTTAGAGGTACATTGGTTAAGTTTTGCTCTTGGGTTAAAGCGTCATTGTAGGCAACAATATGATAGTTAAAATCTCGTCCTACTATTTGTGTGTAGAGATTAAAATCTTTGGCATTAAGGAGTGAGTTGGTTCTTTGGATATTAAATGTTCCTTTTATCCCCTCTGTTCCAAACTTAATAGCATAATCCTCAACCTCTCCATCAGTTACAAATCCTGTTGGGTTCATATTCTGTTTTGATGAGACTCTGGCTCTTAGGTAGGTTTGTACTCCCTCTTGTAATCCATTTGGAAGTGAAAAGCTAATTGTATGCGTTCCTGCTGTGAGCTGTTGATGATAGACCAAATCAGACGCATTATCAAAATGACCATTTATATCTTTATCTATCCAAATATTTAAGTAAGCCTCTTTTGAGAGGGTTACTTTAAGATTATGAACTTTATTTAGTTCAAAATATGCTCCATTTAACTCACTCCCATCTGCTAGAGTAACACCATCTTCATCATCTGTTCCGTTGTTGTCATCGCCATTAGCTCCAACACTGTAGTATGGGGTAATATCATGGTCAGCATTTGTCCCTAAACGAATACCATTGGCAATCTTGTGTCGTGCCTCTCCATAGCTTTGTGGTGCATCTCCATAATCATTAAAGATAAGTTCTGCATCAATACAGTTTGCCCCATCGTTGTAGGTAGCAGGTTGTGAGTTAGAGAGGAAAAGTTTTGCTCCTGTTTGTAGGTTAAACTCATAAAATCCATTTCCATTACTATCATTGGCAAATAGACGACCATTTCTATCGGAGAAGGTGGAGTCAAACTCATATCCTGTATGGTTTTGACCAATTTTTGTAACTGCTCCATTAGTTACATCTATTTTAGTAAGTTTTCCACCTCTATCTATTCCATAGAGAAATTTTCCATCACTAACATTGTTATCAATATTTTTATAAAATGAGAAATCTTGAATGGCTACTTTTTTACTCATTGTAATTGTTGTGACATTTAAGTCACTTAGATGAATTTTATAGAGTTTATTGCTTTTGCCTCTTCTTCCTGTTACATAGTAGTATCCATTAGATATAGCTCCTGCATAGAGCTGTTTGTTATCGTATCTAGCAGGTAATCCTGTAATCTTTCCAAGGTTAATGACATCAGCTGTTCGTGTAATTTTTACTAAATCTCTATGGTATAGTCCATAAATATAGTTGTCATCAGCATTATAGGCAGTGGCATTATAGAGTTCAGTTGCTCCATTATCTTCAAGTACTTCAAATCTAAATGGAGAGGTCGCTGTATCTATGGAGTGCAACCACATTCTACCTCGTCTGCCATCTTCTCTATTGGTATCACTAGAGATATACATCGTATTAGTACAGCTAAAAAATGGTTCATTAGAGTGAATATCATCATTTAAAATAGTTATAATTAACTCATTAGCTCCTTGTGCAAGAGTCCCTTTTGTAGGATTTTGTAGTTCTATATAGAAGTTCTCATCTCCCTCTACTTTAGTGTCTCCATTTATATAGGCTCTAAAGCTCTTACTCTGTTCTCCTTGATGAAAAGTAAGCAAAGTGGTATCAATCTTATCATAGTCATTATCGTAAAGAGTTGCTCCATCATCAACAGTTTTAAACTCAACTGATGTACCATCTTCTGGAGCTGGAATGTCTAATTTAATGGTAAAATCAACAGCTACTTTAGAGCTATTTCCTTCTATAAATTGAGTCTGATTTGCCTCTATTGAGATAGTTGGATAGTTACCATCATCATTATTTATCTGACCATAAGGAGATTTTGTTCCTGAAATAGTTAAGTTATGCTCGTTATCAATTTTAAGATAAAATTTCTCATTTCCCTCTATCTTATCGTCTCCATTTATCTTTACAGGAATAGAGAACTGTGTTACTCCCATAGGAATATTATAGGTCGTTCTATTAATTTCAACATAATCATTATCACTTACTTCTGCACTACTATCTTCTGTATAGTACTCAAATGATGAACCACTTAGTGCAGGAGCATCAAGCGTAATGGTAAAATTCAAATCACTTTGAGTACTACTATTACCCTCTATAATAGAGAAAGAGTTATTATCAAAAGTTAGGTTAGGGTATGAACCATCATCATTTTTAATAGTACCTCTAGCTGTATGCCCTAAAATAACAATATTTTTCTCATTGGTAAATTTTAGATAAAAGAGTTCATCATTCTCTATTTTAGTATCACCATTAAT
>JALSOO010000135.1 GCA_026986355.1 Campylobacteraceae bacterium
TAAATCTATTGTTATAGAATAATCTTTTTTTGGATATTCAACAATTAAATTTGTTTCATTTGATAAATTATATCCATTATGTAATCCATTGGATGATTTATCAAAATTTAATTCAATATCTGCATCTATTTTTGAAAAACCTGTATCATTATGCAAAGTAAGCTTTAAAGTTTTACCTATTAAGTCTGTTATAGATGTAGAAGAAGTAAAAGAGAAATGTGCAAAACCATTACTATCTGTACTAGAAGAGTAAGATTTTAATTCTCCAAAAGTTGTATCATAACTTGATATATAAACATTTTGTCCTGAAACTATCTTCTTATCTAAATCTACTAATTGAATTTTAAAGTTATACTCTTTATTTGCCTTATCTATTTTAATATATTTAGGAATATTCACAAAAGTATATTTAGGCAATATCGTATCATTTATATCAGAACTACTATTATTGGTATCATTTATACCACTTACATTTGTAAGATTTAAATCATTTTTAGGAGAGCTAAAACTAATTTCATTACTTTGACCATCTAAACTCAAGATAGTTTTTGCATCTATGGAATAACTTTTAGGAATACAACTATTTTGAAAAAGTACTTCTGCTTTTAATATTTTTTTGTTTATTTTATTATCTAATGATAGAGTATTTGGAGTAAATTTTATATTTTTAATACTACAACCATCTGTATTTAGATTAAAATCTGAGAGTTTAACTTTTATACCCTTACCATAACCATTCTTGACTAAAAAGTCTATATCCAATTTATTATCTTTTTGTATATTGGTTTTTTCTACTTGGATATTTAATGACTCTGTTCCAATAGATGGTTTTGTAGAAGTTGTACTTCCACAACCAACTACAAAAAAACTCAAAAATAGAACTACTACTGTTTTTATAATTTTTATCATATGTTCTCCTTAATATAGATAATTTAGACTAAGAACAAAACCACTTAAGCTATCTATGTTCTTGTTGTTTGTTAGTGAATATTTATAAGATAAATCAAAATCAACCTCATCTAATACATTCCAAGCTAAACCTAATTGTCCACCATAGAGTAATCCATTTGATTTTGTACTTGCTGACTCATTTGTATAATTAAGCCAACCAATATTTGCTCCTAGATAGGGTTTAAAGACAATATCATCTGATTTATATAAACTACTCCATAGAAAATAGTCAAAAGATAATTTAGCTTGTTGATAACTTTTTTTGTTGTCTTTAAAAAAGTTTAAATCAACAGTTGTTCGCCACTCTCTATTTTGAGCTCCAATCTTAAATCCATACTCAACATCAGGAGTATTCTCTTTGATTCCAATAATATTATTAGACTTAAGTGTTGTATATCCAACCTCTATACCCAAAAAACGTTCAGAAGAGAATGCATCTTTTGATTGGGAGAAGGTAGATAGTAGTAAAATCAATATAAATATTTTATTTGACATTAATTATCCTTTTTAAAAAATATATTTAAACTAATTTTAATTTTACTATAGTTTTAATTAATATGTTCTAAAATATATTAAAGCTATGATTATAGAGCAATAGTTTAATCTATTTTTTTTAAAAACTTTGGATAAAATATCTCAACTAAAAATAAAAAAGAATACTATATGATTGATAAACCTCTATTTACGGCAACTGTTATCCTCTTAACCCTTGGATTGGTTATGAGCTATTCACTATCAAGCTATGCTGTTGTCAAGTTCAACTACAATGATTTCCACTTTTTTATCCGACAGTTTGTTGCAGTAGTCATTGGTATCTCACTAATGGTTTGGCTAAGTCGGCTAGACCCCGACCAATGGTTTAAACCTATTGGATTTTTTCTTTTTACTACATTTCTCTTTATCCTACTAATGATGCCTCTTTTACCAGAATCTTTGGTACATAATGTAGGTGGAGCAAAACGTTGGATTAATCTAGGTATAACATCTATCACACCTGTAGAGTTTTATAAAGTTGGATTTGTGATGTTTATATCATGGTCATTGGTGCGTACTCGTTTTGCACAAGGACGAATGTTGTTAAAAGCAGAGATAAAAATATTTATCCCCTATGTAATCGTCCTCTTTATATCCACTATTCTTATAGCTGTATTTCAAAAGGATTTAGGACAAACGGTTGTTCTATCTATTACACTAATTATTCTATTTATATTGGTAGGAAGTAGTTTAAAGTTTTTTTCAATTCTTGTTACTATTGCTTTTTCAGGATTGATAATTCTAATTATCTCTGCACCTCATCGAATGAAAAGAATTCAAGATTGGTTTATCTCTATTGATACACCTGCTAACCGTTTAGAGACCTATCAAATTTCAAACTCTCTTGATGCTATTCATCATGGAGGATTTTGGGGAGAGGGATTGGGTAATGGTCAATATAAATTGGGCTTTTTATCAGAAGTAAATACCGATTTTGTATTGGCAGGAATTGCTGAAGAGTTAGGACTTTTTAGCCTTATCGCTATTACTCTACTTATGTTCTATATTATCTATCGTATATTTAAAATATCTGCAAAAATAGACAATCCAACATATTATCTCTTTTGCGTAGGTACAGCACTACTTATTACCTTCTCATTTTTGATTAATAGTTTTGGTATTGCAGGTATTACTCCAATCAAAGGTATTGCCGTACCCTTTATTAGTTATGGGGGTTCACAAGTTATAGCCTCCTCACTTAGTATCGGTATCGTACTAATGATTTCAAAAAAGATAAACTACAAATAGGAGAAGATATGAGCATTGTTATGACAGGTGGTGGAACAGGTGGACACCTAACCATTATCAAAGCAGTAAAAGAAGAATTATTAGATGAAAATCTAATCTATATAGGCTCAACCAAAGGTCAAGACCAAGCATGGTTCAAAGAGGATAAACAGTTTAAATCAACCTATTTCTTGCAAACACAAGGTGTAGTCAATCAGGGTATTTTAGGAAAATTTAAATCTATCTACATGCTTATCAAGGCGACAATTAAAGCTAGAAAAATTCTAAAAGAGAGCAATGCAAAGGTTGTCTTTTGTGTAGGTGGATTCTCTGCTGCACCTACAGCTTTTGCCTCTAAACTATTAAAAATACCTCTAGTTATCCATGAACAAAATGCCTCAATAGGCTCGCTAAATAGAATATTACGCCCTTATGCAAAAGCTTTTATCTCTTCATATGAAGATGATTCCCCAATTAAAGCCTATCCTATAAAAAAGGAGTTTTTTAATAAGAGTAGAGTTAGAGAAGAGATAAAAACTATTATCTTTTTAGGGGGTTCACAGGGTGCTGTAGCTATCAACAGATTAGCTCTCTCTCTAGCTCCAACTCTAAAAGATAAAAAGATAAAAATTATACATCAAGCAGGAGAACGTAATATAGAAGAGGTAAAAAAAGAGTATAAAGCATTAGGTATAGATGCAGAGGTATTTGGATTTACCAATAGACTCTCTGACTACATGCAACAAGCAGATTTTGCCATTGCACGTTCAGGTGCATCAACTCTATGGGAACTCTCTGCTATTGCATGTCCTACTCTATATATACCCTATCCATACGCAGCAGGAGACCATCAATTTTATAATGCCAAATTTCTAGTAGACCAAGGTGTAGCATGGATTATGCGTGAAAATGAGATAGATACTCAAAAGGTACTCTCTCTCTTAGATGAAAATCTAAAAGAGAAGAGTCAAAAACTCCAAAAAATGATAGAGAGAGATGGAGCTTTACAAGTTGCAAAACTTCTGAAAAATATTTATAAAAATTAAGAGAGGTAGGTTAACCTCTACTCTCCCTCAATAATCTTATCTGCTGATTTAAATACTTTATCAATATTATCACGAATCCATTTTCTATCCATCCACTCTTCTGGACGAACTTCTATACCTTGTACCAAGACACCAAAGTGTAAGTGGTCTCCTAATGCTAACCCTGATTTTCCTGTTTGAGCAATAACAAAACCTGCATTAACCTTATCTCCTGTTTTTACAATAATATTAGAGCAGTGTCCATAGATAGTATAAAGCCCTAAACCATGGTCAATCATTGGCATATTTCCATAGATTCCATTATCATCAGCATAGACAACTGTACCTGCATTTGAACTAACAATTTTTGCCATTTTAGTACTTGCTAAATCCAAACCAACATGCTTTGATTCAGAGACTTCATTATCTTTAGTTTTATAATAGTAGTGTCTATTATCTCCAAAAGAGGCAACTTTAGCTGCATTTTTTAGAGGATAAAATCTATTGATTTTCCACTCTGTCAATAATTCATCAGATACTTTTGAACTTAAGGTATGAATCAACTTCTCATTTTTAGTTCTCATAACTTCATTGATTGCTTTTAATTTTTCCAATCTATCCTCAATCATCAAATAATCAGGGTCAGATGCTATCAAATCAGAAATTTTACCATCAATAAATTTATCTTTTGCCTCTAAAAATGATGTTTTATATTTTCGTGATACAAGATAAAAAGGAACATTTGATACACGTCTATTTCCTGCTTTATCTTCAGCGACAATATTGGCAGAGAAGTTCTCTTGGTTGTAAGGCCAAACAATTAATGTAGCATAATATCCACTCTTTTTATATGGTTCTGCCTTAAATCTATTTCCATCAGCTTCTACATAAAAACTTTTTAAATCTTTATCTTTTACTTGGAAAACAACTAGACCAACACCACCTCTAGTAATAGAATAGGAGTTCGATAAGATATTAATATCGGGACGTTTATAGTCAACCTCTACATTTATACGTTTAATTGTATTGTTTCCTTGAAAAAAGTTCCAATTACTCTTATCATTGACCTCTATTGTAATTTGTAGTTTTTCAGCTCTAGGGTCTAATCGAATACCATTAATCACTTGTTTAGGATATACAATATTAATTATCTTCTCTTTTGCGTTATCAGGTATAACATCATTAGCAATCTCTACCTTATGTTCTCCATCATTGATATAGACTCTATATGATTTTAGAGCTGTATCATCAGAGATTTTAATCTGTAATGGACTCTTTCTATTCCAATAGATAAAATCCTCTGAATGAACAATAGGAGCATTTCGTTCAAAACCTTTTGATGTAAACATGTATGCTCCTGCACCGATTAACAATCCCAAAAGAATAATAGTTAAACTATTTGAACTCTTTTTTCTACCATAACTACCATAACGTCTTCTACGCATTTAATAATCCTCTTTTTTTTATTTCTTGTTTGATACTCTGTTTTAACTCTTCTATCGTAACTCTCGATACCTCAAATCCAGAAGCATTATAGTGACCACCTCCACCAAAAGAGATAGCTACTTTTGAGACATCAATACCTTTACTTCTCATGGATACTTTAATAAATCCATCTAATTCTACCAAAATAATAGATATTTTTACCGTTACCAGTGAGATACCATACTCCACGATACCAACAGTATCCAATAACTCTGCACCTGCTTCTAGCATATTATCTCTAGTAGCGACCATTATAGCCAAATCTCCACTCTCATCTAACTCTAAACTGTTTAGAGTAGAGGATAAAATCCGAATAGATGCTAATGAACGGCGTTGATTTAGATTTTTAACAACACTATCTATATCAATACCGTAGCTTATCATCGCAGAAGCTGTATCAAACACCTCTCTTGAGACATTGGAAGTGGTAAAGTATTGGGTATCATAAACTAATGCTGTATAGAAACAAGTAGCAACCTCTTTGGTAATAGTATATTCATCTTTAAATAGCTCATAAGCCACATGAGACGCTGAAACATAATCTGATTTTACAATATTTAGTAAACCAAAGTTAGTATTACTCTTGTGATGGTCAATATTTATGATAATACGCTCATTTAAATCAAAACCAAGTCTCTCTATACTACCTGTATCACAAGATATAATTAGACTATTATCATAATTGATTCTATTTTTTATTTTAGAGAAATATGGTAAAAAATCTAAATTTATTGGTAGATTAATTCCGTGATTTACAACCTCTACTTGTTTACCACTATTTTTAAGAAGTATATAGATACCCAATGCTGTACCAATAGTATCAGCATCAGGGTTTAGATGGGTAACAATCGTTATTTTATCATACTTATTAATAAGTTCTTTAACTTGTTTAATCATAAAAGTATCTCATTTAAGACTCTATCTTCATTGATAAATCAATCCAATTTGCTTGATGAATCAATGAGCCTGAAGAGATAGCATCTACACCTGTTTTGGCAATCTCTTCAATTGTATCTAAGGTTATATTCCCACTTGCTTCAAGTAATATATGGGGATAGTATCTATCTCTAAAAGCAACCACCTCTATTATAGTATCACAACTCATATTGTCACACATAACAATATCTGCTCCTACACTCATTGCCTCTTTTGTACCATCAAGCGTTTCACACTCTATCTCTACTTTTGAGGTAAATGGAATCTTTTGACGTACCTCTTGCATAAACTCTTGGAGATTATCAATTGTTTTAAGATGAGTATCTTTGAGCATGAGACAATCATCTAAGCCCATTCTATGGTTGATACCACCTCCACAACGCACTGCATACTTCTCAAACTCTCTAAGAAGAGGTCTTGTCTTTCTAGTATCTAGTAGTTTGACTCCATAAGATTCAATCTTATAGACAAATTTATTAGTTAATGTAGCAATAGAAGAGGCATGAAGTACAATATCTAAAATAGAACGTTCTAATGATAGAATTGCTTTAGAATCACCAGAGATATAGAGTAGTTTATCTCCTACTTCAAAAGATAAGCCATCAGCTATACTCCACTCTAGCTCTAAACCATACATTTTGCTCAAAACATCAATATACTCTTTTCCTGCAAAGATACCACTGCTCTTTGCAATAATATATCCTCGAATCTCTTTTGATTGAGATACTCTTGCAAATAGGTCTCCACGACCTATATCTTCTGCAACCGTTGACTCTATAAATTTATATTTTAACACCTATGACTTCTTTATCAATATTTATCACGGATTATAACAAAGTAGATATTATTTCTAAATAACTTTTTTACGATTTTTGCTATAATAGAAGCAATATAAGTGTTTTGTGAACAAAAACATCATACTTTTAACAAAAATATCATTAAAAGAGTAACAAAATGGCAATAAATTTAATATCTAAAAATAAAAAAGCATATCATGACTATGAAATCCTAGAAAAATTTGAAGCAGGTATTGTACTGCAAGGTAGTGAAGTAAAAGCCTTACGAGCCAAAAGAGCTAATTTAAATGATTCATTTTGTCGTTTTATCAAAGGGGAACTCCATCTAATGAACGCACATATAGCACATTTAGAGACAACCAATAGAAACTACTCCAGAGATACACGAAGCCCTAGAAAACTACTACTTCATAAAAAAGAGTTAAATAAACTATTTGAAAAGGTTAGTAAAGATGGTAATACTATTGTTCCTTTGATGTTATATTTTAATGAACGCAATTTAGCCAAGGTTAGTATCGCTATTGCCAAAGGTAAAAATCTACATGATAAGCGTGAGACACTAAAGCGAAGAACACAACTTAGAGAGGCACAACAAGCAATGAAAAATTACAAATAACATAAATTAATTATTTAAAACTAAATTTTTATATAATTAAAAGTATAAAAATGTTAGAATTATAACTAATTTCTAAAAAAGGATGTATATGAAATTATTATTAAGTTTTATGGTTTTAGGAGCAACTCTATTGGTTGCAGGAGGAGATATTAGACCAATTAAGGTTAGAACATATAAACCTGTTGTTCAAAAACAGAGAGGTTGTTATAAACCAAATATTAGAAAATGTCCAAATTGTGTAGATGTAGCAGAGATTTGTCCAGATGACCCAAATCTTCCAATCATAGAGTCTATTCCTTGTGAAGCAGATATAAATCACTAAGATTTACCAAAAATCATATAGACAAAGAGTTAACTTTGTCTATATATATAGAGATGGTAAATAGCCATAAACTCCCCATAAAATTATCATTGAAATAACAATATAACCCCATATATAATTTGGATTTTTAGCTATAATAAATCCACCAATAACTCCAGAAATCAAACCACCAACATGTGCTGATATAGCAATATTTGGGAAAATAATCCCTATAAAGAAGTTAATCAGAAGAACGATTCCAAAGTTTTGCATAAAAGCTATAAACTCTCTTCCCATTCGTTGACGATGTACAAAAGCAAACCCTGCCAATGCACCAAATACTCCAAACAATGCACCACTAGCACCTACAGCCCAATCCATAGGATTTAGATAGATATAGGCAAAACTACCAAATAGTCCTGATATAAAATATATAGCAAGATAGGCAGATGTAGAGAATAGATGCTCTACCATTCTTCCTACAATATAGATAGATAACATATTCATAGAGATATGAATAATATCATTATGCAAAAACATTGAACTAAAGAGTCTATAAAGCTCTCCATGCAAGACCAAATAATAACCATTTAATCCACCTATTTGAAAGATACTCTCTGTTATATCATTAGAGATAGTAGTAGACAAAAACATCAATATATTTAATATAATAAGTGTATAGGTAATTGGAAACTCTTTGAATTTTTCGATAAGAAATCCTTTTTTAAAAATCATATCCAAAAATATATAAAAAAGTATATAAAAAATCCAAAAGCAACAATCAAGAGAAGATAGAAAATCTTTCTAAAATAGAATGCACCTATAGAGAGTAGGAGATAAGCACCTCCCAAAAAAGGATTTACGACTATCTCTAAAGTAGTTCCCTTTAGTGTGAAAAGTTGAATCAATACTGAATCTAATATATCTCCTATACAAATTAGATGTAAAAATATACTCAATGGATAGAAGAGAGTAAATATAAGTGATAAAAAAGGAGAACCTAGCTGTAATGGAGAGACAATAGGAAAAACAATATGCACAATAGGCAACATTAAAACAAATAGACCAAAAGAGATAAGAGCTGTAATAGTAATATTATTTAGATGAGAAATATAGTGAAGTAGTAAAAAGATATAAAATACACCGATTATAGATAACCAAAATGCCAAAGAGAGCAAGAGATGTGGAAAAATAATCAATAGAATCAAAATAACTGTAACTAAAAAAGAGAGTGTTAAGAGTTCAACACCTAAAATCAATAAAATCCATGTAGACAAAATCATCATATATGAACGAATCAAAGAGGGTGGAGAACCGACAAACCAAACAAATCCTGCTAAAATAATCAATACAATAAATCCAACATCAATTAAATCAAAACGATAAGGGAAGTATCGTTGTTGAAACACTCTATATATAGGACGAAGTAGAAAAAAAAGTAATCCCGATAGTATCCCTAAATGAAATCCACTCAAAGCAATTAGATGACTAACTCCCAATATTGAGACTTGCTTTCGTAACGCTTTAGATAATGGCTTTGCTAAAAAAATAGCACTATAAAAATTAGCTACCATACTATTTTGGTGTTGTTTGTCTATATAATCTAAAATTCTACCTTTTAAATCACTCTCTTTTGGATATATTTCATTTACTTGTGAAGAGATAAATGATGTTCCCAAATACTCCATAAACCTCATCTTGAAATTGGGAAATAGTTTCATTCGTAATCGTTGATATATCTCTTTTGAAGGGATTGAGCTAATGGTAAAAAATTGTATATCTAAATCTGAACTATATAGTTTGAGTACAGTGTAGTATCTATTATTTTTATATTTTTCATAGGCTTGAAGTACATTTACCTCTGTAAAGTAAAAAGGTTTATCTTTGAACTCTTTATAATCACTATAAATCAAAAAAATTCTAATAGCTAAAAGAGAAGAAAGAAACAACATAGAGAGCCAAAACTGCTTTGAATCTAAAAATAGTTTTGGCTTTTCTAACATAAAATATATTAAAAAACTGTTGGAATTTCAATTTTAGTATTATCTCGTATATCTATATTTTTATTCTCTTCATATACTACTTCAAAGGGAGTATCTCCTAAATTAGCATCAATGAATCGTGTAAACTGCTTTTGAAAAATCAATTTAACTGTTCCTGTAGGTCCATTTCTATGTTTACCTATTATCAACTCTGTATCCTCTTCTAATTTCTTTTCAAATGTATTTACATAATTTTCGTTACCATCAGCTTTAGCTTTCATCTCTTTCTCTTTTTCAGCAGCCTCACGATAGACATCATCACGATATACAAACATAACTATATCTGCATCTTGTTCGATAGAGTTATGAACAATAATATCATTAGCTACAAAATTATGAACACTATCTACAGTTAAATCATAAGTTTTTTCTTTTTTATGCTCTTCTATAGATATAATCTCGTCCCAATATATAT
>JALSOO010000136.1 GCA_026986355.1 Campylobacteraceae bacterium
TGTTCAGTAGATAAGGCAAATGTTCTTGAAGTGAGTCAATTTTGGCGTGAGAGTGTCATAGAAGTATCCAAAGAGTACCCAGAGGTTGAGCTAACACATATGTATGTCGATAACGCTGCAATGCAACTGATTAGAAATCCAAAACAGTTTGATGTTATATTGACTGGAAATATATTTGGAGATATTCTCTCTGATGCAGCTAGTATGCTTAGTGGTTCTATTGGATTACTTCCAAGTGCAAGTACAGGTAAGGGAGTTGGTCTATATGAACCAATACATGGTTCTGCTCCAGATATTGCAGGTTTAGGTATTGCTAATCCATTAGCTACTATCTCTTCTGTCTCTATGATGTTGCGTTATGCTTTAGATGAGGTTGAGAGTGCAAATAAGATTGATGATGCGATAAAAAAAGCTCTATCCCTAGGTTATCGAACAGGAGATTTAGGTGCTTATGATGCAAAAGAGATATGTTCTTGTTCTGATATGGGCGATATTATCGCTAAATATGTCTCAAAATAGATTTTAAATCTGTAGGGGTATACACCCCTACAAATGATAATATTTAATCTTCTATTATCTCTTCTTTTAGAGGTTTATCCACAGCTTTTGCGATAATCTCTATATAACACTCTTCCCACCCTGCCAAAACAACATTGGATAATTCAGTAATAATATGGTCAAAATCACACTCCAAAGCAAATTCGGCACTTTTCCCAAATTTACAATCAAAATCCCAATACATAGTTTTTTTATTCGGTAACTCTTTTTTCTTTTCTCGTTTTATATATTTACGAAGTTCATTTTTTATAGCATCAACAGCTCTCTCTTCTTTGAGCCTCTCTTGTTTGATTTTAAATACTTTTTTCACTATACTTACCTGCCTTAATCTATTATATTTTGTTAGAAGTATATCTAAAAAATATAAATATTATTATACTTCTTACAAAACTCAATCTTTTAACGTATTGATTCTCTATCTAGTTCTCCAGATTTTAGTTTTTTTGTATACTCGGTTAACATTTTACGAACATCTCCCGACATTACTATAAGTCCAAAAAGGTTTGGAATAGCTAATGCCAAAAAGAGTGTGGAGGAGAAATCAACCATTGTTCCAGTATCGGCAACCGTTGCCATGACAATAAAAGCAAGAAAGATAAGTTTATAAAGGATTGAGGTTTTTGAACCAAAAAGATAGACCCACGCTCTCTCTCCATAATATGCCCATGAAATCATAGTCGAAAATGCAAACATAAATATAGCAAAACCAAGAATAGTTGGAAACCATGATACAACAGAACCAAATGCTGTAGAGGTTATGATTGAGCCTTGTTTAGCTGCAATTGCACTATCTAATACCTCTGTTCCACCTAGATATGAACCTGTTAATATCACAACCAAAGCTGTCATAGTACAGACTACAACAGTATCAATAAAAGGTTCATATAGAGATACTAAACCTTGTCGAATAGGGTATTTTACGCATGATGCAGAGTGTGCAATACCTGCTGAACCCAATCCTGCTTCATTTGAAAATACAGCTCTTTGAAAACCTTGTGCCATTGCACCAAAGATTCCACCTGCTACAGCATGAGTGGTAAAGGCTTCATGAAAGATAAGAGCAAAAGCATCAGGAATCGAACTAAAATAGGTTGCTAATACCCAAAAAACCATGCTCAAATAAAAAATAACCATAATAGGGACAATCTTCTCGGCTACATGTGCTATCCTTTTAATTCCCCCGATAATAACCAATCCAGTGATAAATGCCATGATTAGACCAAATGCCCATGGTGCATCATTGAAATAAGAGATTTGACCTTGAACGATAGGAAGAGCTTGTGATATTTGGAATGTATTTCCTGCACCCAATGCTCCAAGTACCATAAAAAAGGCAAAAATCATTGCCATTATTTTACCTATCTTTTCCATGCCTTTATCTGCTAGACCACGAGATAGATACTCCATACCTCCACCCATGATTGTCCCATCTGGTAGAAACTCTCTATATTTTAGAGATAAGGTAACTTCTGTAAATTTGAGTGTCATACCCAAAAAACCTGCCATAATCATCCAAAAAGATGCTCCTGCTCCACCTATACTAATGGCAATAGATACAGCAGCAATATTACCAATTCCTACAGTTGCAGAGAGTGCAGTGGAGAGCGATTGGAATGGAGATATAATCCCTCTATCCTCTTTTGTTTTATATTTTCCTCTTACAATAGCAAATGAGTGTCTAAACATTCTAAGGTTTACAAAACCCATTTTTAAGGTCAAATAGACTCCTGCCATAATCAATATTCCTACAACAAAAGGCATCTTTGTACCCTCTATAGTTCCAAAGAAAATATCAAACATAAGTATATTACTCACTATATGATTAACCGATTGAAAGAATAGGTCAATAGATGTAAATATTTCGTTCATGTAAACTCCTATAAATTAATAGCACATTGTATAGAAAATTATCTAAGTTTTGCTATAATCCAATCAAATATATGAAAATAAAAATAAATATAAAAAAGGATA
>JALSOO010000137.1 GCA_026986355.1 Campylobacteraceae bacterium
CAAAAAGATAGAGATATTCCTATCATTGCACTATCAGCCAATGCGATGAAAGAGGATATGAAAAAGAGTAAAGCCCATGGTATGAACACTCATCTAAACAAACCTATTGATGTAGAGAAACTATATAGGGTACTTCTACAATATATTCCTCATAAATTTATAAAAGAGAGTAGATTTATAGATGAAGAGCTAAAAGAGGAACTATTTTTTAAACTTGAAAAAGCTCTAAAGAGAAAACGTCCTAAAGTTTGTAAAGATATAATAAAAGAGTTTGAAGAGTACAATCTAACTCCAGAAGACTCAACTACTTTTTATAAACTAAAAGAGTTAATTAAAACTTATAAATTTACTATAGCACTTGAACTACTCCACTCAACAAAGAATCAAACTTGATAGATTCTACTTTTGGGCATCTGTCCATTCTAAATACTCTTTATGTAGTTTAGCATTCTCTTGTTTTAATACCTCTATCTCTACTTGTAGACTCTTTTTTTCATCTTTTAAATCATTCAAAACAGATAGTGAGTGATTCCCAAAAAGAAGATTGGCTACATATATACCAAGTGATATGACCACTACAGAAGTAAGAATAAAAACTTTAAAAGAGAGTCCGATAAGACTCTCTAACTCTCTAATATAGGGTTCTATCTTTTTAATAAATTCATTCATTATTGATTAAAGATTGAAGCCCCAAGAAATTCAAACTGTCCAAGCTCACGCTCTATCTCTAATAGACGATTATATTTAGCGATTCTATCACTTCGTGCTGTTGAACCTGTCTTTATCTCTCCTGTATTTAGAGCTACTGCGAAATCTGCAATAAAGGTATCTTCACTCTCTCCTGAACGGTGACTCATCACACAAGTATATCCATTTCTTTGTGCTAATCTAATAGTTTGCATGGTTTCAGATACTGTACCAATTTGGTTTGGTTTAATCAAAATAGAGTTTGCAATCCCTTTTTCAATCCCCTCTGCTAATATAGATACATTTGTTACAAATAGGTCATCTCCAACTATTTGAATCTTATCTCCCAATTTATCAGTCATAATCTTCCAACCGTCCCAATCATCTTCGCTCAATCCATCTTCGATAGAGACAATAGGATATTTTTCACATAAATTGGCATAATAATCTACCAACTCAGAGGCTGTAAGTTCACGATTTTCTGATTTGAGAACATACATTCCCTCATCATTGATAATCTCACTAGCAGCTACATCAAGAGCCAATACAATCTCTTCTCCTGCTTTATAACCTGCTTTTTCAATTGCTTTCATAATCACTTCTAATGGCTCTTCATTGCTCTTTAGATTTGGAGCAAATCCACCCTCATCGCCTACAGCTGTACTCTCGCCCATACCATCAATAATCTTTTTTAGATTTTGATATATCTCTGATGTAGCTTGTAGTCCTCTCGAAAAGGATTCAAATCCCACAGGCATAATCATATACTCTTGAAAATCTACTGAGTTATTTGCATGTTCTCCACCATTTATAATATTATACATAGGGACAGGAAGTGTTACACCATTTGCACCACCAAGGTATCGGTAGAGTGGCATACCTAGAGATTTTGCTGATGCTCTAGCTACTGCCATAGAGACACCAAGAACAGCATTTGCACCCATCTCTCCATAATTATTAGTACCATCAACTGTTTTCATAACCAAATCAATCTCTGCTTGATTAAATGGAGAGAGTCCTACTACAGCATCACACAGTTTACTATTTACATTTTCACATGCTTTTAGTACACCTTTGCCCATATAACGCTCTCCACCATCACGAAGCTCCAACGCTTCACGTTTTCCTGTACTAGCACCAGATGGCACAATAGCAGAGGCTACCGTTCCATCACTCAAACTAACTGTTACTTGAACGGTAGGATTACCACGACTATCCATTACCTCATCTGCTCTGACATCATCAATAAAAACCATTTTTTACCCTTAGAGTTAAATTGACGAATTCTAGCATATTGTGCCATAGAGAAAGGAGGATAGATAGTAGAACTCCATCTATCAATAAAATTTGTTAACTATCTACTCTATAAAAAGTAAAACTAATTGCACCTCATCATAACTATATTTTCCCTCTAACTCCCTCACAACAATATGTGATTTCAATAAACCATTTTTGTCAAAGATATTTTCATCTTTTGATTTTTGTAGTTTTAAAATAGCTTTTTTTATCACTTTTACAAATTTACCCTTTGGTTTAAATTTCTGTAAATTAATATTTTTATCATCTTTTTTGATTTTACGCAGATGACCTATAATCGTTGCATTTTTTAAACCTCTAATATTTGCTATCTCTGCAATACTATTACAGCTATCAATTAATAGTTTTGTCTGTACATGGGTAGGTAAATCAACATATTTAATTTTATTTTTGGTTTTATTTTTATTTTTACTTTTCTTTTTCTTGGAAGGTAATAATTCTATATCTTTAGTTTTATCTTCCTCAATAAAATCAACGCATAAACTATTAATATCTATATCCAACTCTCTATCA
>JALSOO010000138.1 GCA_026986355.1 Campylobacteraceae bacterium
CTCAAAAAGGCTCAAGAGTTGAGCTAAAAGTAGATACAGGAATGCACCGAAATGGGGTAGCTTTGCATGAAGTAGAAGAGGCTTTAAAACTAATAGCAGATAGAAATCTAAAACTAATAGGGATTATGACACATAATCGTTCAGCCGATGAGCTAAGTAGTGAACTATTTTGGCAACAAAAAACTTTTCAAAAGATAAAAAAGTCTATATCTCATAATAGTATACGTTTCCACTCCTTTAACTCTGCTACAGCTCTACGTCTACCTTGTCAAGATGAGGATATTATTAGATTAGGTATAGGTGCTTATGGTTACTCACATCTACCTACTATATATAAAAGCTTAGATTTAAAACCAGTTCTATCTCTATGGGCAAAAAGAGTAGCAACAAGAGAGGTCAAAAAAGGAGAACGTATAGGTTATGGAGGAACATTTATAGCTCCTAGAGATATGGTTGTATCTACCTATGATTTGGGATATGGAGATGGTTGGATACGAAGTTCATCTCTAAAACCGTTTATAACAGCTGAAAATCTACCTATTTTAGGGCGTGTATCTATGGATTATATCTCTATCGAGTCCCAAAAAGAGGAGATATGTATCGTTGATAATGCACTAGATGCAGGAGAGCAGTTAAATACCATCTCTTATGAGATAATGACTCAACTCCATAGAGATATAAAACGAATTGTTATCTAAACCATACTCCATCTACATTTGCTTTTGCTAACTCCTCTATCTCTTCATCAGTAGAGATAACTCCTAAAATTTGAGAGTCAAAGAGATAGTTTTGAGCAATAGGCATCAACTCTTTGGCTAAGTGTTTAGATGCTTTTATATATTTTGCACCCAATAGATTAGCAAATATTGCCTCTTTTATACTCTCTACATTTACCATATATCTCAAACTATTTTGATAGCAATACCTCATCAACTCTATATGGAACTTCTCTATCTTAAGCATAGAGTTTGAGGGAGTTTTCACTATATCTTGTCGATTTTGAATAACATAAAACTGTTCAGTATCTATCCAAGGGTGTCCAAAAACTTTCATATACTATTTTCTCTTTTTATAGTTCTCTACACACTCATTAGAGCAGTAGGCTTTTCTATGGTATATAAGTGCATCCTCTTCAGTCATATAGACTCCACAATAGGCACATTTAGATGTTCCTTCTATATTATTTCCAAAATCTTTCTCTACTTCACTCTTCTCTTCTCTATCTATTAACGGTATTTTTCCACCAAAAAATCTATAGATAGCACCTGCTACAATTATAAGTATAATAAGCTTCAAAAACATTTTATAAAACCTTTTTTATATAGAGATAGTTTCTCTTATTTTTCTCTATAATATCATAATCCAATGCAAAATCGACTGCTTCTAATTCAGAAAAGAGATGTTCTCCTTTATAAAATAGATATTGTGTTTCACTATTTTGTAAATGTTTGGTTAATTTTAATAACATCTGTGTATCTGTAACAGCTCTTGAACTTATCAATCCAAATGGTTTAGCACTATAATCCTCCACTCTCTTTTTAACCACCTCTACATTAGAAAGCTCCAACTCCATAGCAACATATTTCAAAAAAGAGGCACGTTTTTTTCTTGGTTCACAGAGTACTGTTCTAGCATTAGGATAAGCAACTGCCAAAACTAATCCAGGAAACCCTGCACCTGTTCCTACATCTAAAATAGATGTAGGAGTATCTATAAATGTTGTAGGATAGAGTGAATCATCTATATTTTTCTCTACCTCCAATGGACTCTTTGCCCCTGTTAGATTATGGATTTTATTCCACTCCAATAGCAAAGCCGTAAATCTTCTAAATTTTTCTCTACTCAATAGATAATATCCTTTACAATAAATGTCCCATCTGACTCTTTTTTACCTCTAAGTAGTCTCTATTATAACTATTTGGTTTTATCTTTATGGGTATGCGTTTGGTAATCTCTATATTTTTAAGAGACTCTATTTTGGTAGGATTATTGGTTAAAAGCTCTATCTTTTTTATACCGAAATAGTTTAAGATATACTCAACTATCTCATAGGTTCTCTCATCTGCTTTGAATCCTAACTGATGATTTGCCTCTACTGTATCGTAGCCTTTATCTTGTAGGGCATAGGCGTTTACTTTGCCCAAAAGTCCGATGTTTCTACCCTCTTGACGTAGATATATAACCATTCCACCCTTTTTCGAGATAAGCTTTTGAGCAAAAGCCAACTGCTCCCCACAATCACACTTTTTTGAACCTAGTGCATCGCCTGTGAGACACTCTGAATGGACTCGAACAATGGGGTTATCACTCAACTCATCTGTATAGACTACTAGATGCTCTTTGTCTGCTTCTTTGAAGGCTTGAATGTTAAATGTACCGTAAATAGTCGGTAGTTTTGCAACTTTGGAAATATCAATATGTCTCATGGCTAGAATTATATCACTTTACGATAAAATTAAACAAATTAATTTAAG
>JALSOO010000139.1 GCA_026986355.1 Campylobacteraceae bacterium
TAATAGGGGCAGGTGCTAGTGGATTAATGTTTTCAGCACTATTAGATAGGAGAGATATTGTACTTATAGACAATAACTATAAGGTAGGTTCTAAGATACTTATTTCAGGTGGTGGTAAGTGTAATATCACAAATGGCAAGGTAAAAGCTACAAATTATCTAGGAGAACAGCATTTTATTCGTAATATTCTTAAGCGTTTTGACCAAAATGATTTATTAAAATGGTTGTCTAATAGAGGGTTAGAGCCTATTGTTCGTAGTCGAAATCAATATTTTTGTAAAAAAACGGCTAAAGAGTTAGTTGATATTTTAAAGAGAGAGAGTTCATCTTCTACCTATATTTTAAATACAAAAGTTAAGAGTGTTAAGAGAGTTAGAGATGTTTTTGAGATATATACCAACAGAGGGGTTCTATCTGCTAAATATGTAGTAGTCGCTTCAGGTGGACTTAGTTTTCCAAAGATTGGAGCTACAAGTATAGGATACGACATAGCCACCTCATTTGGACATACGATTAATCCTCTATCAGCAGGATTGGTTGGATTTACACTTCAACCTGAACAATTCTTTTTCAAAGAGTTAAGTGGTGTAGCTATTGATGTAAAAATAAGGGTTGACAAGAGGGAGATAGTAGGGTCATTACTCTTTGCACACAAAGGAGTATCAGGTCCTGCTGTTTTAGATGCATCACTCTATTGGAATAAGGGTAAAATAACGATTGATTTTCTACCTACTTTAAGTATAGATAGTCTAAAATCATCAAAAAAACATATAAGCAAAATTTTAGGCTTACCTAGTCGTGTAGCAAAAAGTTTTTTAAAGGTATTGGAGATAGAAGATAAGGCTACTAATAGATTGAGTAAAAGTGAGTGGCAACGATTGGAATCTCTAAAATCTTATAGCTTTGCACCTGCTGGAACATTTGGATATTCTAAAGCAGAAGTAACCAAAGGTGGAGTAGTGACCGATGAGGTTGATGCCTCTACTATGATGAGCAAAAAGGTAGATAACCTCTATTTCTTAGGCGAAGTTTTAGATGTTACAGGTGAATTAGGTGGCTACAATTTTCAGTGGGCATTTTCTACAGCATTTGTATGTGCCAACGGATTTAGTCATCAAAAATAAAAAAGAGAGATTATGGCAGTAAAAGAGATAGAGTATAAAAATAAGATATTTAAATTGAGTTATGATATGGTTAACCCTACTAAAAAAGATTCACTATTGGTTCTACATGGTTGGGGTAGCAATAAAGAGATAATGAAACAGGCATTTTCAAAAGAGTTAAAGGAGTATAAACATATCTATCTGGATATGCCAGGTTTTGGTGCAAGTTCTAATGATATGATTTTAACAACAAAGGATTATAGTCAAATTGTTAAACAATTCTTAGATACATTAAAAGTAGAACCCAAAATAGTAATGGGTCACTCTTTTGGTGGAAAGGTAGCTACACTATTAAAAAGCCCCTATTTAGTCTTATTGTCATCAGCAGGAGTTGTAACGGTTAAACCATGGTCAATAAAGATAAAAATAGCTACCTTTAAGCTACTAAAACCTTTGGGATTTAGTAAAATACGAGAGCTTTTTATCTCTCCTGATGCCAAACATATGAGTCATGAGATGTATGAGACTTTTAAAAATGTGGTTGATGAGGATTTTGAATCAGAGTTTGCTCACTCAACAAGTAGAGCATTATGTTTTTGGGGTATTGATGATACAGCTACCCCTCTCTATACAGGAGAGAAGATAGCAAAGCTTATCTCAAACTCTAAATTTTATCCTTTAGAGGGAGACCACTTTTTCTTTTTGAAACATGCTAAGTTTATTGCTAAAGAGATAAGCACCTACACCTCTTAAATGAGGTGTTTTACGCTAGAGTTTAGTGAACTACCTCTAGCTAATGAAAAAGCTAAAATTGAAGCTTATATTTTAGAGAATCAAATGAGTAAACGAGAATAAGCTTTAACTTTTAAAAGAGAGTGTTATTGTAACGACATGCTCTTTTATCTCTAAACTCTTTTTTATCTCCAACTCATCACAAAGTTTTTCAACAATGTGAAGCCCAATTCCCAATCCTCTCTCTCCCTCTTTGTAAAATCGTTCAAAGACTCTATTAGGCTTTTTAATTCCCTCATAGGAGTCATTGCTAATAGTTAACTTGTTATGGCTAAGCTCTATGTTAATAGAACCATTTGAAGTGTTGTATTTACAGGCATTACTTAATAGGTTGTAGAAAATTCGGCTTAAGGCTAAAGAGTTGGACTCAATGACTAAGGGGGAAATCTCACACTTCCATTTTAAGTAGCCATAGAGAGATTTAAAATAGGCTATTTGTTCCTCTAAAACCACGGCTACTTCTGTTGGCTCTTTTTTAAAATGGCTCTCTTTTAGATAGATGTCTAAGTTCTTATGTAACATCGCAATGGCATTTGCACTTTGGGCGATGCTTTTGGTCTCTTCACTTTTGTTCATCA
>JALSOO010000140.1 GCA_026986355.1 Campylobacteraceae bacterium
TCTTTTGAGTTTATCTTAAATCTATCTCTACTCTTTTTAATTTTAAAATCTACATTAGAGATAAGTTGACAACTTTTTGGTAAATAAAACTTTGCTTCCAATGGCATATTTGCTTTTAGTTTAAAACTGTAAATATTATCTTTTTTATCTATTAACTCTACCCAACCATTCGACTCTATAAAGTGTGGAACAGAGTTATCTCTATTTAAATAGATAATAGCCCTCTCTCTACTATCTAAGGTTACATAGGTTCTACCCTTTTCATAAATATATCCTGCTACTCCTCTACTTCTTTTTATATCAATATCAACTCTTCTATCAAAACGAATAGTACGCAAAAAACCTCTGTTTCTTATCTCATATCCACCTCTTATTTTAGCAATAGATGTGCTATAAAATCCTCTTGATTTCTTGATAAATTGAGATGCATAGAGTTTAGATGTCTTCTGCTTAATTGCCCATTGATAGACCTCATCAAGTGCTTTATATGATGCTAATTTAGAGCCTGAATAGAAGTGATAGTAGATATTAATAGGTTTTAATCTATATGGCTCTTCGGTTAGCTTAAAACTCTCTCTAACATCTCTATATCCCCAGAAAGGTCCTAACCAATCATTGGTATATACATTCTCATTCTCTGTACCTGTATATATCTGCCAATACTCTTCATGTTGTAATCCAAAGGGTGCAATATGCCCAAGCCATGGGTCGCTTTTTTTGATAGTGGTATCTCCACCATTCATACCTAAAATGCCATCTCTCTCACAATAGGCTAAAACAACTCTAGTAGGTAGACAATCTCCACTCCAAAAGATAACTCTCTCTTTGTGTTTAGAGTTTTTGGGTGCTAAAGAGAGAGCAAAATCTACACTACCTGTTGTCTCTTTTTTGAGATTAAAGTTTGGATAGTTGGGTATAGGTAGATGATAATTCTTTTCAGACTTTTTGCTACTATTTGTATCTTTTATTTTTCCACTCTTTTTCTCTTTTTCTCTTTTTAAGTTCTCATCAGCTTTACCCCAAAAAAATGGGTGGGAGAGTGTATGACTAGCTGGTTCTATCCAAGGAAGTTTATATATCTCTCGTGCTAACTTTTTCATCTTTGGACTCTTTTTAGGGTAGAGTCCAATAGTGTCAACCTCTCCTTGAACCAAAGAGACTGTTTGAGGTATCTTATACTTTTTATAGATATGTTCTAGTAGGAAGTGGGCTGCCATCTCTTTGAGATTGGTGCGTACCACCTCCATAAAACCATCTCCATCAACATGAACAAATAAGATTCTTCTACCACCCTCTGTGGTTGGGTCTGGTACAGGAATATCATCTAATCGTAGAGCTTCTTTGAAAAATATAAAAGGGTTAATCGTCCAGTAGTTTTCATTCCCTATACTATGGATATACGAACGATGTAGAGCATAACCACCCCAAGGTGTAATAGCAAGTGGAGTAGATTGCTGACCATTTTTATACTCTATTTTAGCTATAGGTTTAGCACTCTTTGCCGATATTAAGTTATCTTCAAACTCTATAGAGAGAGGCATCTCATAAGCTTTGTAGGGTTTAAAGTAGTGAACCTTTACCTTATCTGTAAACCTATTACGATTTAGAGTATAAGAGATTCCAAACTCTTTTAGATGAGTTTTACTCTCTTTAAAGATAAAATTATTAAAAAATAGTATCTTTACCCCTCTCTCTTTAACCCCTTTTGCCCAAGCATAAAATTTTTTACTATTTTTAGTCTCTCCTTCACTCCATACAACTACAGCATGATATTTGTCTTCTACTCTTTTGGGTAAATCTTTGCTAGATAAATCATATAATATAGGTACATATCCCCAATGCTCCAGAGGCATAGATGCTAATAGATGTACATCAGAGTAGACGGGATTATTTTTTTTAAATATATGTGAGTTAAAGAGTATAAGTATATCCCTGCGTACTCTCTTCACATCACACTCTCCTTGCTCTTGAAGTAGTCCATCTGTAACATAGGGGATAAAGCCTAACTTTTTAATCTTTTTAGCTATTTTTAGACGCTCTTTTGTACTCTTATTACTATATTCGATAGAGATTACATCTAAACCATACGATTTTGCCTTTTTAAATTTAGAGAGCAACCACTCTCTATCTTTTTTTGGTACTTTTAGATACTTTTTTGTAGAGTTATCATAACGGTTTAATAGACTCTCGGCTACTACAGCATCTATATCATTATGTATATTATCTAAAATCTCAAAGCCACGATTTACAATAAGTTTAGCTTTTGGATACTTTTGATGTAGCTTATGAATAAAAGAGATTAATGCCTTTTGTTGGAGTTTAAATAGTTTTTTATCTTTTGATATTATGTGATAAGCATCCATTGTATCTAAAAAAAAGTTTCTATAACCCTTTTTATAGAGATGAGCTATACGATTAAATATAAACTTTTGATACTCTTTTTTACGCAAATCTGCAATAAGTGAGTTCCA
>JALSOO010000141.1 GCA_026986355.1 Campylobacteraceae bacterium
TGTTTAATATCCATGCCTCGGCAGGTTCTGTAGCGATGAAAACTGTGATGGATAGACTATCTACCTATGAAAAACGTCCATTGGTTTTAGCTGTGACAGCATTAACCTCTTTTGATAATGATAACTTCTATGCTATCTATGGAGACTCTATTGAAAATAGAGCAAAAGAGTTTGCCAAGATGAGTTATGATAATGGTTTAGATGGTGTTGTCTGTAGTACTTTTGAAAGTCGTTCTATTAAAGAGATAACATCTCAAGATTTTTTAACACTTTGTCCAGCTATACGACCTTTTGGAGAAGATGCAGGAGACCAACATAGAGTGGCAACCTTAGAGTTAGCAAAAGAGGAGAGAGTCGATTTTCCTGTGATAGGTCGTCCTATATATAGAGATAATAATCCTGTTGAAAAAGTTCAAAAGATTCTTGAACTTATCTAAAACGTATTGCACTTAAAAAAATCATTAAGAGTAAAAAAAGTGCTAAAAACTCATATCCCATAACCCATGAGAATGCAAAAGAGGTCTCCATCTTGTCAAAAATATGGAAATCTGCTTTTGCAACTATTATAAATATAAAAACAACACCCAATAGATAGGGAATTGTGATAAATAGTCCTACAAATATACCACTAGCTAACCCTTCTGGTAAATTAATGAAATCAGTCAGATATATTTTTTTATTTAAAAACTTTTGAGCTTTATCTCTCTTTTGATTAAACTCTCTCTTGCGTCTCTCTTGTTCTTTATCTAGTCTAGCATTTCGTACAGCATTATGATACGGGTCTTGTAGATTATGGGACATAAAAACTCTCCTAATTAATATTTTAATTTAATATTATATTAAGTATTTTATTAAATTAAGTTGTAATCTACAATTAGATAGAATCCCAAATATTAAAAACTAGGGTTATTTTTGAAAACATTAACTATTATAGATACTTTTGGCTTCTTTTTCCGTTCATATTTTGCACTTCCACCTCTAAAAAATTCAGAAGGTTTTCCTACAGGATTATTAACAGGTTTTATAAATTTAGTCGATAGTTTACATCGAGACCACAATACAGATTATATTGTATTTGCATTAGACTCCAAAGGAGATACATTTAGAAATGAAATCTATCCTCAATATAAAGCAAATAGAGGAACAGCACCCGAAGATTTAATAAAACAGTTACCTATTGCTATTGATTGGATACGTGAGATGGGTTTTGCCCATTTAGAAAAAGAGGGGTTTGAGGCAGATGATATTATCGCTACATTAGCTAAATATGGAAAGGAACAAGGGTTAAAAGTAAGAATTGTATCTCATGATAAAGATTTATATCAAATGATAGAAGATGATAAGGTTGTACTATATGACTCTATAAAAAAAGAGGAGATAAGAGAAGAAGATTGTTTTAAAAAATTTGGAGTCTATCCCAAAGATTTTATCAACTTTCAAGCCATTATAGGAGACAGTTCAGATAATATCCCAGGGGTTAAAGGGATAGGAAAAGTAGGAGCAAGTAGACTTATCAATAGATACTCTACATTAGAAGCTATTTATGAGAATATAGAGCATTGTGGAACAGCTAATATTCAAAAAAAGCTTTTAGAGAGTAGAGAGAGTGCGTTTATGTCAAGAGAGCTTGTAACCATGAGGCAAGATGTTTTCAAGGATTTTGATTTAGAGAGTTTTAGATTTGAAGATAAAAACTATCTAACTCCTTTGATAGATGATTTTAAACGTTATGAGATGAAACAGGCACTTAAAAAAGCTCAAATAGGGACAGAATATTCAGATACAGATAAAGGAGTATTAAAATTTGAAGCGATTACTCTCGATACCAAAGAGAAACTCTTTAAAATTATTAATAGTATCAATGAAGATACTATAGTAGCCTTTGATACTGAAACTACAGGTTTGGATACCAAAAAAGATAAAATAGTTGGATTCTCTTTTGCAATAGAGAGTGACAAAGCCTACTATGTACCAATCAATCACTACTATTTGGGTGTGACCAATCAAGTATCATTAGAAGATGCTCTAACTGCCATTCGCATTATATTAAAAGCAAAAGTAATTGGTCAAAATCTAAAATTTGACCTCTCTCTACTATATTTCCAATACAATATAGAGCAGATAACACCTTTTGCTGATACTATGATTATGGCTTGGTTATTAAATGCAGGTAGCAAAGTAGGTTTGGATAGTTTAGCCAAGAAGTTTTTTGATTATGAGATGAAATCATTTAAATCTATGGTTAAAAAGGGAGAGACTTTTGCTAGTGTAGATATAGAGTTGGCTACATTTTATGCTAGTGAAGATGCATGGATAACCTTTATCCTCTATTATGCTTTGGATAATGCGATGGATTTAGCCTCTATTTCTCATCTAAAAGAGGAGGCTTCAACTATAGAGTACCCCTTTATAAATATATTAATAGCAATGGAGCAGAGAGGGATTCGCGTTGATATTAGCAAACTTAATCTATTAAAAGAGAGTTTAAGTAATCAAGTTCAACTCTTGACAGAAGAGATTTATAACTTAACAGATAGAGAATTTAATATAAAATCTACAAAACAACTAGGAGAGGTACTCTTTTCTCATTTAGGTTTAAAAGGTGGCAAAAAGACCAAAACAGGTTATAGTACTAATGAAAAAGTATTAAACTCTCTTATTGATGAGCATGAGGTTATCCCTAAAATTTTAGAGTATAGAACAGTTCAAAAGATTCTATCTACCTATGCAGAACCTCTTATAAAATTAGCCAAAAAAGATACTAATAGCCGTATCTATACCTCATTTATACAGACAGGTACATCTACAGGACGATTAAGCTCCAAAGAACCAAATCTGCAAAATATCCCCGTTCGTTCTCCATTGGGTAGAACTGTTCGTGATGCTTTTGTAGCTAAAAAAGGTTATAAGTTGATAAGTATAGATTACTCTCAAATAGAGCTTAGACTTTTGGCTCACTTCTCAAAAGACAAGGCACTTTTGGACGCATTTAATAATGGTGTAGATATTCATACAGCCACAGCAATTAAACTCTTTGGAGCAGAAGAAGCCCAAGCTAAAAGAAGCCATGCAAAATCGGTTAATTTTGGTATTCTTTATGGAATGGGTGCAAAAAAACTCTCTGATGAGTTAAGAATTAGCTCCAAAGAGGCAAAAGATATTATAGTAGCCTACTTTGAAAACTTCCCAACAGTCAAAGGCTTTTTAGAGAGTATACAAGAGAGTGTCAAGAGAATAGGTTATGTAGAGACCATATTAAGACGAAGACGCTTTTTTGATTATAAAAATGCCAACAATATGCAAAAATCATCATTTATGCGAGAGTCAATCAATGCTGTTTTTCAGGGTTCTGCTTCTGATTTGATTAAGCTATCCATGTTGGAGATAGAGAACTATTTAAGTAATATAGATGGAGATATGCTACTTCAGATACATGATGAACTTATCTTTGAAATCAAAGAGGAGATAGTAGATGAGGTATCTATTAAATTAAAAGGTATAATGGAGAATATTATGAAACTAGATGTTCCCTTGGTTTGTTCAGTAAGTATTGGGGATAGTTGGGGAGAGCTTAAGTAGCTTAACCCAAAATATAAAGTACCAACTCATCACTTATAAAATAGTTGTTATTTTTATAAGTGCTATTTATTTTAACTATTTTATCTTTTTCTACCAAAAAATCGGCTCTTTTTTTCATCTCTTCATCTAAAATATCCTCATCAACACCAATATTAGAACGCAACCCCAAAAAGAGCTTTTCGGTCAAAAGTTCCTCTTGGGTTATATGCTCTTCATAGATATCTAAGGGATTTTCTATATAACTATCTATATCTGTAGTGGGATAATAGCGAGTATCTTTTTTAAATCCAACTGCACCAGCACCTATGCCGATATAATCTTTTAATCTCCAATATCCTCTATTATGTTCACTTTGGTATATTCCAAAATTGGATATTTCATAATGTTCAAAACCATGCTTTTTAATCTCATCGGCTACAAAAAAAGCCAACTCATCATTCTCTTGACGTACTGTTGGTGTTTGAGCAAATTTTGTTCCTCCTTCTATAGTCAATTCATAAGCTGAAATATGATTTATAGGAAGTTTAAATGCCTTTTCTATATCAGATGTAAGAAGCTCTATCGTGTCTCCTTGGTAATTATAGATGAGGTCTAAAGAGAGATTATTAAATCCAATCTCTTTGGCTGTTGTTATGGCTTTGATTGCATCATGAGGAGAGTGACTTCGATTGAGTTCTTTTAGCTTCTTTTTATCAAAACTCTGTACTCCAAATGATACTCTATTGACACCTAAATCATACATACCCTTTAGCCACTTTTTGGTAGCAGAGTTGGGGTTTGCTTCAGTTGTTATCTCTGCATTTGCTTGTATAAGAGGTTTTAATATCTCAAAAATAGGTTGATAGAGTGAGGTGTTAATAGTTGATGGTGTTCCTCCACCTATAAAAATAGTCTCTATACTTTGATTGGTAACTTCAAAACGTTTTAACTCATATTTTAGTTGTTTTTCTAAAGCTAACATATACTCTTTTCGTGTATCAAATTTATCAACATAAGAGTTAAAAGAGCAGTAGTGACATTTAGAGTCACAGTAAGGGATATGTATATATAGAAGCATTAGTACACCATTTATTAATTAAGTTTTAGATAAAATTTTAGCGAAATAATGATGAAAGATGAGTAGTAAAAATGGCAACAAAAAAGCGTTATCGCCCAAATGTTGCAGCTGTTATACTCTCTTCAGATTATCCACAGAGATGTGAATTTTTTTTAGGTAAACGTTCGGATATTAAGAACACGTGGCAATTTCCACAAGGTGGAATTGAAAAGGGAGAGACTCCAAAAGAAGCGTTACTTCGTGAATTACAAGAGGAGATAGGGTGTTGTGATGTGGATATTATAGCAGAATATCCCTACTGGATAACCTATAACTTTCCTGTTAAAAGTATAGCACGTAAAATGTATCCATTTGATGGTCAAACACAGAGATATTTTTTGGTTCAGTTGCATAACTGTGCCAAAATTAACTTGGATGATTACCACGAACCTGAGTTTGAAGACTACATGTATGTAGAGTATAAACAGTTGCTAAAAAAAGCAACCTATTTTAAACGACATGTCTATAGACGTGTGATAGAACATTTTATAAGGGAAGGACATATAGTTAATGTTAATCGTACATAAATATGGTGGAACAAGTGTAGGAAGCCTAGAGAGAATAGAGAATGTCGCAAGACGTGTGGCAAAAGCCAAACAAGAGGGAAATGATATAGTTGTTGTTGTCTCTGCAATGAGTGGAGAGACCAATAAGCTTATAGAGTATGCAAATCACTTCTCCTCAACCCCTGCAAAGCGTGAGATGGATATGCTTTTGAGTTCAGGTGAACGTGTTACTGCTTCACTTTTATCAATTGCTCTACAAGATAGAGGTATCAACTCTATTGCTATGACAGGTCGTCAAGCAGGAATTGTCACAGACAACAATCATACATATGCACGAATCGACTATATCGACCCAACAGCAATGCAACAAGAGCTTAAAGAGGGTAATGTTATTATCTTAGCAGGGTTCCAAGGAGTTAATGAATCAGGTTCTGTAACCACACTAGGTCGTGGTGGTTCAGACCTATCAGCTGTAGCTGTAGCAGGTGCATTAGATGCAGATGCTTGTGAGATTTATAGTGATGTTGATGGTATCTATACGACCGACCCAAGAATAGAGCCAAAAGCTAAAAAGATGGATTTTGTCTCATATGATGAGATGTTGGAACTAGCTTCATTAGGAGCAAAAGTTCTACAAAATCGTTCGGTAGAGTTGGCAAAAAAATTAAATGTTAAAATGGTAGCAAAGAGTTCTTTTTCAGATGCAGAAGGAACAGTAATAGGAGAGGAGACAGAAGATATGGAAGCAGTTTTAGTAAGTGGTATCGCATTGGATAGAAATCAAGCACGAGTAACAATTAGAGAGGTTTCAGATAAACCTGGTATCGCTGCAGAGATTTTCTCTAAATTGGCAGAGAACAATGTAAATGTAGATGTAATTATACAAAATGCCTCTACTACAGATGGTACAACTAATCTAGGCTTTACTGTTCCTGTATCAGAACTCAATCAAGCAAAATCTGTGATTGAAGCATTTGACCATGATATTGGTGAAATGGATTTAGATGACTCTATCTGTAAAGTATCGGTTGTTGGTGTTGGTATGAAATCTCATGCAGGTGTTGCTGCTACAGCATTTTGTGCATTAGCTCAAGAGAATATTAATATTGAGATGATTTCAACTTCAGAGATTAAAGTATCTATGATTATTGCTGAAAAATATGCAGAGTTAGCCGTTCGTACACTCCATTCGAGTTATGATTTAGATAAATAATGACCTCATTATTGGATTGGACTTTAGATACTATTCGTAAAGAGGACTCATCATTTTCATGGATGGAAGAGTGCCGTTATGATTGGGTTCCTATTATTGAGAACGCTGTATCTAAGATATTGGAGGGGCAGACAGTTTTAATCTTGACAGATGATAGTAGAGGTTGGTTTGCAAAATATGTAGCGAGTAAAATGAATAATCTATCAAATGATAGACCATTTATCCCTCTCTACACCCTCAAATCTATGTTTCCAAATTTAGATAAGATGAAAAATACCCAAGAGTTAGACCTATTAGAAGATATGTTAAGTATCTCTTATCCCAAAGGTTATTTTATCTGGTATATTGGTTCGGCTGAAAGTTTCTATACTAAATTTACATTTAGAAATGATGAGAACCTATTATGGATTATTGATGGAGATGTACCTAATAGCTTCTATATCCGTAATGGAGGGTTATCATTAGATATTCGACTTATTCAACTCTTTAAACTCTTCAATAAAACTATTGATGCCTCTCTGTTTGGCGAAATTGAGTTAATCTAATATGCTTTTATCGTCTGGGATTATTATTACCCAACAGATTGAAGATACAATTTTACAACTTGAACAAGAGCGTACCGTAGAGAAGTTTACTATTATTAAAAATGAAGATAGCAAAGGCAACTTAAAAGAGTTTTTAGTCGAACAAGCCAAAGAGGCAATAGAAAAAGCCTATATCTCATCTGAAAATTTAAACTATATTATTCTTGTAGCTCCTAGATTTTCTGAAATAGCTCAAAATAGATTATTGAAACTGTTAGAAGAACCTCCTAGAAATAAAGAGTTTATCTTGATAACCCAATCAAAATCAGCTCTACTAGATACGATTCAATCACGAATGCCTATAAGAGTTTTAGATGATAAACAAGAGATAAAAACCCTATCTTTGGATTTGGAAAATTTGAATTTAGAGATGGTTTATGAGTTTGTAAGAGAGAGAAATAAAAAGATGACAACAGTAGAGTGCAAACTATTGGTAGAGCAGATAGCTTTAGAAGCTATGAAATCTAAATCGTTTAAGATGGACAAGAGTACCTTGGATATTTTTTCTAAATCTATAAAAGCATTGGAGGTTGGTTCTCCTACTACATTTATACTAAGTGGATTACTGCTAAAACTATTAGCTAAGAAGAGAAAAAAATGAAGATTTATCAAGTAAATAATATAAAAGATAGAAGTAAATTTCTAAAAAATCTACAAGTCCATGGTGGTGGTGTCTCTATTATGGCTAAAAAGATGGAGCTATTGACCTTTTATATCAAAGATTTAAAAACTCCTGCTGTCAATATTTTAAAGCAAGATTCTTTGAGTATTGGTGCAGAGTTGGCTACTCCATCAGGAGTGATTATCTGTGAGAAAGATAGATATGATTGTCTTCTAATAGGAACACGAAAGCATATAGAGATATTAGCAAAAAAAGAGTTGTCTCAACCCTTTGGATTGAAACAGTTGGCTTTAGAGTTGCAGAAGTTTTTGAAAGTCAAAGATGATAAAATCAAAATTATGGGCATTATTAATGCTAATGATGATAGTTTCTTTTCAGGGTCAAGATTTATGGATAGAGACGCTATTAAAGAGATAGAAAAAATGATAGCAGAAGGTGCTGATATTATTGATATTGGTGCAGTCTCTAGTCGCCCTAATGCTGATGAGGTTTTAGAAGAGGTAGAGCTAAAACGGATTAAACCTATTTGTGATGCTATAAAATCTAAAAAACTCTATGAGAGAGTCTCTTTTTCTATTGATTCCTATACCCCTTTGGTTATAGAGTATGCTTTGAAATCGGGTTTTAACCTTGTCAATGATATTACAGGAGCATCAAATAGTGAGGTTATAAAATTAGCCATAAAGTATGGAGCAAAACTCTGTATAATGCATATGCAAGGGACACCCCAAACTATGCAGGATAATCCATATTATGATGATATTATGGTAGAGGTTTCCGATTTTTTTGAAGATAGAATAGATAAGTGTGAATCATTGGGTATGAGAAGAGATGATATTATATTAGATGTGGGTATCGGATTTGGAAAAACATTAGAGCATAACCTAACACTTATTAGAAATATGAAACATTTTAAAAAGTTTGGGTGTGAAATTTTAGTTGGTGCAAGTAGAAAATCTATGATAGACAAGATTATCCATACACCAATATCAGAACGATTATCAGGAACATTAGCTATTCATCTAAAATCGATATCAAACGGAGGTGCTAGTATCATTCGATGTCATGATATAAAAGAACATGTTCAAGCCATATCTGTTTGGGAGTCTCTTTCTATTTAGTTAATTTAGATAGAATAATACCATTTAAAAAATTAAATATATGGATAAAAAATAGATGGATTATTTACAAATAAAAGGTGGAGCTAAATTGAGTGGCTCTATCAAAATCTCTGGTGCCAAAAACTCTGCTCTTCCTGTTATCGCAGCGACCATACTCTCTGATAAACCTGTAACATTAACTAATCTTCCTAATGTTGTAGATATACGAACTCTTTTAAAACTTTTAGGTATATTAGGTGGAACAGTCAACCATACAGATACAATAGCAACTATAGATAATGGAACAATGAACTCCACAAAAGCAGTTTATGAGATTGTTTCGCAGATGAGAGCCTCTATTTTGGTTCTAGGACCTCTTTTGGCACGTTTTGGAGAGTGTGAAGTGAGTCTACCTGGAGGGTGTGCCATTGGTCAGCGTCCTATAGATTTACATCTAAAAGCCTTAGAATCAATGGGTGCAAAGATAGAGATAAAAGGTGGTTATGTTCGTGCAGAAGCACCAAATGGTTTACAGGGTACACGCATTGTATTTGATAAAATTACAGTAGGTGGTACAGAAAATATCGTTATGGCTGCCTCTTTGGCTCATGGTACAACAACCATTGTAAATTCGGCAAAAGAGCCAGAGATAGTCCAACTATGTGAGATGATAGCTAATGCAGGTGTCAAAATAGAGGGGATTGGAACTTCTGAAATTATTATAGAAGGGACAGGTCAAAAGCCTTTGAACTTTAAAGAGGTAGAGATTATACCTGATAGAATTGAGGCAGGGACATATCTGTGTGCAGGAGCAATTACAGCATCAAAAATAACTCTTGAAAATGTAAATGCAAAACATATTCAAGCCTCTATAGATAAGCTAGAAGCTATGGGGTGTAATTTCCAAATAGAAGATAATAATATTACTATCTGTGGAAAAGAGCGTCTCAAACCTATCAATTTGATTACAACAGAATACCCAGGATTCCCTACCGATATGCAAGCACAATTTATGGCAGTAGCTACAATGGCAATAGGCGAATCAATGGTAGAAGAGAGACTCTTTGAGAACCGTTTTATGCATGTATCTGAACTCAATCGTTTGGGTGCAGATATTTGGCTAAAAGGTTCAGTAGCATCAGTTAAACCTGTAGCAGAACTATATGGAGCAGATGTTATGGCAACCGATTTACGTGCAAGTTCAGCATTAGTTTTAGCAGGATTAGTAGCACAAGGTACAACCAATGTCCATCGTATCTACCATTTGGATAGAGGATACGATAACTTAGAGGGTAAATTAAAAAAGTTAGGGGCAGATATTCAACGTTTAAGTGAGTAGTAACTATTTCAAACTAAGCTTTAATTTTTCAAGAAGAGATAGAACTTTTCTTAAAAAGTAAATCTTTTGATTAAAAAGGAGAGTTAAATTTTACT
>JALSOO010000142.1 GCA_026986355.1 Campylobacteraceae bacterium
CCATTAAGTAGTGGAACATTGACATCTAATAAGAGTAAATCAAACTTCTCTTCAAAAAGTAAACTCTCAGCCTCTATTCCATTGTAGATAGGGGTAACATCATAACTGTAATATTCAAGGTGTTCAACAATGACCTCAGAGAGTATAAGGTCATCTTCTAGTAGTAGTATTTTCATACTATAAGTATAGCAAAACTATTTTAGTAACATCACTTGTGTACTATTCATTCTTCTACTCTTTCTTAAATCTCTCTTTAACTGTGCGATTGCATTAGCTCTTCGCTCCTCTTCTTTTAATTTTACAGAATGAGTATCAATAATTTTCTGTAGATTACTATTTTTCTCTTTTAGTTTATAAATCTCTAATTTTAATTTTAAAATCTTATTTTCTATTTGAGTTGGACTATCGGCTATTGAAATAGTTACTAAAACCATAACTGCAAGTAATATATTTCTTAACATTTTAAACTCCTCTTTTAAGTTAATAGATAATAACATAATATAGCTTAAATGCAAATATATTTAAATAAAAAAAATTAATTTTAAACATTTTAGAGATAAAAATAGAGAACCATGAGAGAAAACCCATGGTTTAAGAGACTATATCTCTAATTTTATACCAAATAGATAGTTTGCACTATCAAGTTTAGATGCTTTGACTGAACCAATATTATCAAACTTATTACCATAATCTGTATAACCTACAAATAGAGAAATCATCTCATTATAGCTATAATTGACCTCTAACCCATAAGTAAAGTTTGTAGAAGAGTCAGTAACAGATTTTACTGTATCTACTACCGTAAAATCTCCATCTGTTTTGGTTAATCCAATCTTTGGTGTGACTGATAAAGAGGATACTAAAGGGAGTGTATAGGTTGCAAAGAGACCATAACGACTTATATCCTCTTTTGAAAACTCTGGGTGTTCTGAAAAATTTTTACTATACTCTAAACGTAATCCAATATTACCTAAAACATTTAATCCCACAAAGGCTGTACCATTATCTGTATCATTATCTCCTCGCGAATATCCTGCACCAACTTGTGCAAATGAACCTGCCATAGCCAATGAACCAACTAATATTAAACTTGTAACTATTTTTTTCATATGTTAATCCTTGTTAAATATTAGATTATACAATTTAGTTAATTAAAAACTCTTTTTATATATCTAAATAATAGGATTGTTTCTAATAATTTTTAATACAATAAAAATAAACATATTTTTAAAAAAATCTCATTTTTTATACTAAAAAGCCTATTTTTAGGGTATCATTTCAATATATTTCACGTTTATTCACGATTTATATATTATTATAAATTTATGGAAATAATTATTACAACAAAAGGAGAAAACAGACCATGAAAAGATTTTTAGAAAAACTAATTAAAGTGATATTTTACTACCCAGAGCGAAAGTTTCCTCCCGTAACCATACGTGTTTACAAATATAGTTAAAAGTTAAAAAATATATTTTAGATTATAGTGGAAGTTGGTCGGATTTCTCCGACCTATGATATAAAAAGAGTTCTATCTTTTATTAATTTGCTCAACTTTACTAATTGCAGCAGCAATAGTAGTACTACGAGATTGAGATTTTTCAAGAAGCTCTTTTGCATCAGCAAGTGCTTTTGCAAGATTTGTATCGTCTCCTGATAGGCATACAGCACCATCGACCATACATAGAGTCTTCTTCTCTTCAACTTTTACATACCCACCATTGATAGCCACTTGAAGCTCTTTACCTTTTTTGCTATCAATAACAAGTACACCTGCATCAAGAATAGTAATAAGAGTGGCATGTCCAGATAAAACACCAAACTCACCTTCACTACCTGGTAGAGTAACTTGTTTTACTTCATCATCGAAAATAACACCATTTGGTGTTATAATCTCAAGTTTCATGAGTTCCATAATTAAACTCCCTCTACTTATTTATTTTTTGCTTGAATTTTCTCATTCTTAGCAATTGCTTCGTCCATATTTCCTACCATATAGAATGCAGCTTCATTCATATCATCATATTTACCTTCAATAAGACCTTTGAACCCTGCAAGAGTATCTGCAAGTTCGACATATACCCCTGGGCTTCCTGTAAATACTTCAGCAACATGGAATGGTTGAGATAGATATTTTTCAATCTTTCTTGCTCTCTCAACAGTCTTTTTATCCTCTTCACTAAGCTCGTCCATACCAAGAATTGCGATAATATCTTGAAGGTCTTTATACTTTTGAAGAATAGTCTGAACACCACGTGCAATATCATAATGTTCTTGTCCAATAATTGTTGGGTCAAGCATTCTTGATGTTGAATCAAGTGGGTCAACAGCAGGGTAGATACCTTTTTCTGCAATACTTCTATTTAGAACTGTTGTTGCATCTAAGTGAGCAAATACAGAAGCAGGAGCAGGGTCTGTCAAGTCATCTGCTGGTACATATACAGCTTGAACAGAAGTAATTGAACCTTTTGTTGTAGATGTAATTCTCTCTTGGAGTTTACCCATTTCAGATGCCAATGTAGGTTGGTAACCAACAGCACTTGGGATACGACCGAGAAGAGCAGACATCTCTGAACCTGATTGAGCGAATCTAAAGATATTATCAACAAACATAAGAACATCAAGACCCATCTCATCACGGAAATATTCAGCCATAGTAAGACCTGTAAGTGCAATTCTATTTCTTGCTCCAGGAGGTTCACTCATTTGACCATAGCACAGTGCAACTTTGTCAAGTACATTTGACTCTTCCATCTCAAAGTAGAGGTCATTTCCTTCACGAGTTCTCTCTCCAACACCTGCAAATACAGAGTAACCAGAGTGTTTCATCGCAACGTTATTGATAAGCTCCATAATAATAACGGTTTTACCAACACCTGCACCACCAAATAGTCCTACTTTACCACCTTTGTTGTATGGAGCAAGAAGGTCAACTACTTTTACACCTGTCTCAAATACTTCTGTTTTTGTACTCTGCTCTTCAAATGGTGGTGGGTCTCTATGAATTGAACGGTACTCTTTACATGTAAAGTCACCTGCATCATCAACAGTCTCTCCAACTACGTTAAAGATTCTACCAAGGACTTCTTCTCCAACTGGAACTTTGATTGAGTCTCCTGTTGCTTTAACCTCTTGACCTCTTACGAGACCTTCACTTGTATCCATTGCAATGGTTCTAACACGGTTATCACCAAGTTGTGCTGCAACTTCTAAAACCAATCTTTGGTCACCAATCTTCGTCTCTAGTGCTTCATTGATTGCTGGAAGATAATCCGTAAAATCAACATCAACAACTGGACCTAGTACTTGTACTACTTTACCTGTCATAAATCTATTCTCCTTATTATTTCAACGATTCCATACCACTGATAATCTCAATGAGTTCAGTTGTAATCGCTTCTTGTCTTGCTTTGTTATATTTAACACTTAGCTTTTTAACCATATCTCCTGCATTATTGGTTGCTGCGTCCATTGCTTGCATTCTAGCAGAGTGTTCTGCAGCAAGTGAATCAAGAAGAGCATAATACATAGAGTATTCAACATATCGTTTGACCAAAGCATCTAATAGTGTATCATCATCATCTGGTTCAACCTCTATCTCTGAATCCATATGTACGCTATTGGTCAATTTTAGTTTACTAACATCTACTGGTAGAAGTTGTTGCTCTGAAACTCGTTGTGCAATCATACTTACATATCCATTATGAATAAGTATAATTTTATCGGTTTCTCCTGCAACATAGTCTGCAACCAAAGAGTCAATCAACTCTGTTGAACGTTCATAATCAGGTTTTGAGCTTAAATCATCAATCTGATTAATCATCTCAACCTTATTATATTTAAAGAACGAAACACCTTTTTTACCTACACCCGATAGACGTACTTCAATATCAGAACTTTTAAACTCCTCTATCAAAGATGATGCTCTCTTAATAGTTTGGTGGTTAAATCCTCCACAAAGACCTTTGTCAGATGTTACAAAAACAATATCGACTTTTTTAGGATTTTTATTCTCTCTCATGAAAATATTATCAATCCCATTATCGCTACTGCTCTCTTGCATCTTTTGTGCGATTTCAGTCAATAACTCTGTCAACTTTTGAGCATAAACTTTAGAGCGTTTTGCAACTTCTTCTGCTCTTTTCAGTTTAGCCGATGAGACAAGTTTCATCGCACGAGTGGTCTTTTGCGTACCTTTAACACTCGCAATTTGACGTTTTATATCTTTTAAGTTAGCCATAGTTTAGCCTTCTTACGCTGAAAAAGATTCTTTGAAATCTTCCAATGCGTTTTTCAAATCAGCTTCATTATCATCAGTGATTTTTTTGTTATCTCTGATACTATCTAAGACACCTGCATATTTAGCTTCCATAAATGGATACAACTCTGCTTCAAATTTTGTTACAGAACCAACAGCTACATCATCAAGATAACCTTTTGTTCCTGCAAAAATCATAACAACTTGTTTTTCAATTGCAATTGGAGAGTATGGCCCTTGTTTGAGAACCTCAACCATTCTAGCACCTCGTTCAAGTTGGTTTCTACTATGCTCATCAAGGTCAGATGCAAACTGTGCAAATGCTTGAAGTTCACGATATGAAGCAAGGTCAAGTCTAAGTGTACCTGCAACTTGTTTTGTAGCTTTAATCTGTGCAGCACCACCAACTCTTGATACTGAAAGTCCAACATTAATAGCTGGTCGAACACCAGAGTTAAATAGGTCAGTTTCCAAGAAAATTTGCCCATCAGTAATAGAGATTACATTTGTTGGGATATACGCTGCGACATCTCCTGCTTGTGTCTCAATAATTGGGAATGCTGTAATTGAACCTGCACCATTTGCATCACTAAGTTTAGCAGCTCTCTCAAGTAGTCTTGAGTGTAGATAAAATACATCTCCTGGGTAAGCTTCACGACCTGGAGGTCTTCTAAGGATTAGTGACATCTCTCTATATGCAACAGCATGTTTTGTAAGGTCATCATAGAAGATAACAGCATGTCTACTAGAGTTCATATAGTACTCTGCTAAAGTAACACCTGCATAAGGAGCAAGGAACTGGAACGCAGCAGAATCAGAAGCTGATGCAGCAACAATAATAGTATACTCCATTGCCCCTGCCTCTTCTAGTTTTTTAACAATAGAAGCTATTGTTGACTGCTTTTGACCAATTGCAACATAGACACATGTAACATCTTGACCCTTTTGGTTGATGATTGTATCAACTGCCAATGTTGTCTTACCTGTTTGTCTATCTCCAATAATAAGCTCTCTTTGACCTCGTCCTACTGGTACAAGTGCATCAATAGCTTTGATACCTGTTTGAAGTGGCTCATGAACTGATTTTCTCGCCATAATACCTGGTGCTTTATCCTCAAGTAATCTTGATTCTGTTGTCTCTATTGGACCTTTACCATCAATTGGCTCTCCAAGTGGGTTAACAACACGACCAACCATCGCATCACCAACTGGCATTTTAAGAAGTTCTCCTGTTCTTTTAACACTCATACCTTCTCTAATTCCTGCCATTGAGCCAAGAACAACTATACCAACACTAGCCTCTTCAAGGTTGAGAACCATTCCCAAAACACCTGTTTCAAACTCTACAACCTCTCCTGCCATAACGTTGTTAAGACCATAAACAGATGTAATTCCATCTGCAACACCTACTACCTTACCAACTTCGTTGATATCTACATCTACTTCAAAATTCTCAATTCTCTCTTTGATTATCGAGCTAATTTCGTCTGCTTGTAACTTGTTTGCCACTGCAACTCCTTCCGTTTTTATTTATAGTGATTTCGTAATGAAATCAATTAACTGTTCTTTAACTCTCTGCTTCGAGAAGTTTACCTCTATACCCAAATCCTCAACTGAAACTTTGATTCCATCAAGTTCTGATTTCTCTTGAGTCAATTTAATAGTTGAGCCTGTATATTTTTGTAATGAAGTTTCAAGATTTGTAATTTCAGAATCATCTAAAGTGTTTGAGCTAAGAATAACACCTTGATACTCATTATTCTCTTTTTGAATAGCTTGTTGTAACTTTCTAGCTACTACAGGTAACAAATCTAAACGTCCATTCTCTCCAATAATTTTAATAAAGTTTTGTAACTTCACATCACAATCTTTACCTAAACCATCAAGTACGAATGATGTTTTTTGCTCTGCACTAATCAAAGGAGAGGTTAAACTCTCTGCAACTTTAGCATCATCAAAAAGTTTAGCAATAGTAGAAAGTACACCTGAAAACTCTAATCTCTGCTCTACAGAGGTAATATCAACTAAGGCATTCACATATCGGTTAGCAATTAACTCTTCCATCTATGCCACCTTTTTAGAGATAAGTGAAACTACTTTAGTCTCATCAACATTAATATCACTATTATCAAAACCACTATTTAAAACATCATTGATTGTTGCTTTTATAGCTTTTTTGACCTCAACAGCTTCTTTTTCTGCTAGTTGTCTATCTAAAAGAGATAATGAGTTTTCATTTTTCTCTGCAATTGCAGAAGCTATAAGTGTTGCCTCTTTTCCTGCATCAGAGATAATCATTTCAGCTTTTTTCTTGGCTTTTACTAGATTCTCTTCTGCTAAAGCACGTCTCTTCTTAGATGCTTTTAACTTCTCTTCTATCTCTGCTAGTTGATTAGCAATATCATCAGAACGTCCTGCAAAAAAAGCTTTGATAGGATTAGCAACAAGATAGTAGATAAGTCCAGCAAAAATAGCAAAGTTTAATACTCTGTATTTGAAATCTGAATCCATCATAGTCACATGATGTTCTCCATTTGCCAATACCAATGTTGGCAAAGCCAAGATAGATAAAAGTAGAGCTATATTTTTAATTTTCATTTATGCTCCTCCTATAAGCTTTTGAGTTTAGTATGTAAACTCTCTTTAAAAGTAGGTAATTGGGAAGTAAGTGAGTTTTTTAACGCCTCTTGTTCTGATGACAATTCAGTTAAAAATGTCTGATAGGCTCTATCAAGTTCTTTCACTTTACTCTCTATTTTACTCTCTGCTAAAGCTTTTGCTTCAGTAGTAGCTTTCTCTCTGATTGCATTAGCTTCTGCTCTAGCATCAGCTAAGAGTGCATCAGCTTTTGCATTAAGTCCATCGCTATTATCTGCCATCTCTTCTGCATTTTGTAAATCTTTTGCGATACTCGCATCTCTGTCGTCCATAAACTTAAGTAATGGTTGAAACAACATCTGATTTAACAAAAAAAGTAGAGAGAAGAAAACAACAAGAACGAACAACATCAAACCGGGATTCAAGTCAAGCATTCAAACTCCTCTAAAAAATTTGGCGTATTATAACTTGGAAAATGTAATGATTTGGTTAATATTTAATTATATTATGGGCATAGAAGAGATATTAAAAAGGCATTGGGTAGATAAGTAGCAAAGAGAAACCCAAGGGTTACTATTTGCCTATTTTTCTAATTTTTCCAAAAAAGATTCAACTTCTCTCTTATTTTTAAACTTTATCTCTATCGAATTATTTTTTAATTTAAAAGCAAAAGGTAGTAGATTTGATAGAGTATCCCTATAAGAGTTTAAAAAATTAGATGTTGGCTCTTTTTGATTTTGATTAACAATATTTTTACCTCTTCTATTTTTTACTAAAACCTCTGCTTCTCTAACAGACAATCTATTTTTTAAAATAGTATCAACTATATCTTTCTGCTCTTTTTCATCAAAACTTACCAATACTTTGGCGTGACCTTGAGATAGAGTTCCATCTATCAATCTATTTTGAACATAGGTAGATAGGCTTAATAGACGAAGTGTATTGGTAATCTGAGAACGGCTCTTATGGACTATGGCAGAGAGTTCATAATGAGTAATATCATATACTTTAAGTAGCTCATTATAAGAGTGTGCCAACTCCATTGCATTGAGATTTTCTCTTTGAATATTCTCAATTAGTGCCAATTCACGTAACTTTGCTTCATCAATATCTACATCAGCAATAACTGCTTTAATAGTATCTAATCCTGCTATTTTATGTGCTCGTAAACGGCGTTCTCCTGCTACAAGTAGGTATCTATTATCTCTCTTTTTAATAACCACAATAGGTTGTAATAATCCATGTTTTTGGATAGATTTAGCCAACTCCTCCAAAGCATCTTGTTCAAAATGTTTACGAGGTTGATAGGGATTAGTAGAGATTTTATTTAACTCAATAGTTTTTATCTGGTCACGAGATGAGGTTTTTCCTATCTCATTTTCATAAGATAGAGTAACCTCTTTTAGGATAGCTCCTAGTCCTCTACCTAATGCCATCTAATACTCCTCTTGTAAGATACATTTGGCTAAATCGTTATAGGCTACAGCACCCTTGGATTTAGAGGCATACTCTATCACAGGCTTTCCATAACTTGGACTCTCTGCTATCTTGATATTTCTAGGTATAATAATAAACTCCTTTTCTCTATCTAAGAATAGTTTCTCTTCAAAATGGGTAGATAGATTTTCAAGAACCTCTTTGGATAAATTTGTACTAATAGAGAACATTGTAGGCAAAAAACCTTTAATTAATAATTTAGGATTAATGGATTTTTTGAGGAGATTAATGGTATTTAGCAGTTGAGCTAAACCATCTAGTGCATAATATTCACACTGAATAGGTATAATAACTGAATCAGATGCACCTAACGCATTGATAGTTACAGGACCTAATGCAGGAGGAGAGTCAATGATAATAAAATCATACTTTTTATGCATTGGTTTAATCGCTTTTTTCAATAGGAGTTCATGATTTGTATTCTCTGATATATAAAACTCTTTATCTATACCTACTAAACCGATATTGGCAGGAACTAAATCAAGATTTTCAATATCTGATGTCAAAACAACCTCTGACATTCTTTTGATACCAATCAAAACATGATAGATATTATACTCATAATCATTACGATTAAATCCTAAACTTGTTGTTGCATTTGTCTGTGGGTCTACATCAATCAAGAGTACTTTTTTACCATATTTTGCTAAGGCAGCAGAGAGATTAACAGCTGTTGTTGTTTTACCTACTCCACCTTTCTGATTTGCTATTGTAATTACTTCACTCATCTTATACTATATACTCTCTTATTATCTAATATTAAAGAACCATCTTCCGATAGAGTTGCAGTTTTAAGGGATTTATATTTGCTATTTATATGACTAAAGTAATCCCTACTTCGCTCGAATTCTATCTTATAAGCAATAAAAATTTGCTTCCAAGATGGATATTTTTCCAATTCAAAAAGATACTTTTTTAGCAAAGTTATAGGTTTAATCCCTATATCTAGGGCTTCAAAACTATTATTATTTTTTTGTAAATTTATCCCCATTCCACATATTAGAATATTATTAATTTTTTTTGTTATTGTCCCACCAACTTTACTATTTTTATAATATAAATCGTTAGGCCACTTTAACCAAATATCTTCAACATACTCTTCTAAAATCTTCTTCATAATAAAAGAGAAGTAGATAGAGGCAGAATTTAGAGCTAAATCCTTAGGTAATAAATCTAATGGTATAGCCACAGAAAAAAATAGATTTCCACTACCACCCTCCCAAGAGTTATCTCTACTTCCTACTCCACTACTCTGCTCTTTTGCTAAGATAGCAATAGGTGGTTCAATCGTTCTACTCTTTATCTTTTCAATAAGATATAGTTGAGTAGAAGGGAGTCTATCAAAAGAGAGAATGTCCAACTTTTAACCCTTTACCTATACAATAAGCCTTGGCATTAACTGCCTTTTTGGAGGGTAATTGAATCGTTTCAATCTCCAATGAACCTTTTGAACAGCCAATAGTTACAGAATTATCATTAATTTTCAAAATTAATCCTGATTCATGAGTTGAATCGCTATCAACCAAAGATATATCGGATATTTTTACCCCACCATCTAAAAAGATAGCAGGCCAACCATAAAATGCTCTATACTTTTCATAGAGTTTAGACGCATCAGATAAATCTACCAATCCATCTGATTTTTTTATCTTTTTACAATAAGTTGCAACTCCTCTAACCTGTTGCATCGGGTTTAGAGTATCAAAATGGTGTAAAATCTCTATCGTTAAAGCAGACGCATCACTACTTAGTTGAGACATTAATTCA
>JALSOO010000143.1 GCA_026986355.1 Campylobacteraceae bacterium
TTTACTGTGGCACTTATGCCAAAAACACTACACTATGATAAGATAAAATCAAATGTAGAGGAGTTATGTGCTAGAGATGCAACAGTTTTAGCTATATCTTCCCAAGATTTTGACCTAGCAGATGATTTTGTCAAAACAGTTTATGATACACACCCAATGTTGGAGTTTTTTGAGATGATGGTAGTCACACAACTGTTAGCTTTAGAAATCTCTATACGATTAGGAAATGATGTAGATATGCCAAGAAACTTAGCAAAAAGTGTTACTGTAGAGTAGTAGTTTTAATGATACCCACAAAGGGTATCTCTACTAATAGGAGAATTTTAATCCACCATAAAAGCTTGTATTAAATAAATCGGGTTTTATACCTACATATCTAGTATGAATATTTCTATAACCTACATAAATCCGTACACTCTCTATCACTTCCATATCAGCAGATACTCTAAACTCATTATAATTTACTGAATCCCCAAATGATAATACCTTTGGTGCATATAGAAGTTTACCCTCTAAGGCAACAGGAGGAATATTGAACATCAGAGGAGGAAAAGAGTATCGTACCTTTGCCATAAATGGCAATGCAGTAAAGTTCTCATTGGCTACCTCTGCCCATATAAACTTTGCACCAAGAGTAACCTCTACCCCATCGACACCTTTTAGTTTATTGGTAGCACCCAAACCAGCACCAAGAAGTTTGGTCTCTTCATTATTATTTAAAAAGTTTACATCTGCTTGAAAAATAGTACTACTTGTCTGAAGAGCCTCTAAATTCCTAGAGTCTAAAATACCCTCTATCTCTAAATCTTGTTCGTTAATATTGAGTCCTACACCACTCTCTGCCATAAGTAGTGATGATACCATCATACTCGTTAATGCTAATTTTTTGAACATTTTTATCTCCATTGTTATAAGTTGTAACCATTATTATAACACATATTAGAGTATCTAACCATAATAAAAAATAGAATAAATATAAAGAGTTTACCATTTGACAATAAAAATTACTTTTATTTTTTAAGCTTTTATTTATGTGAAACCTATTTAATCTTGTTTAAACGCGAATTATACTAGAATTATTCCATCAAATTAGAATATTAAATATAACTTTAGGAGTAAAAATGAAAATATTATTAATAAATAGCAATCCAGTTGTCTCTAGGTTAACGGCATTAAGTGCAAGAAAAGAGGAGATTCAAGTCGAAGAAGTTCAAAATATTAATGAGATAACAAATAGTAAATATGATATACTGTTTGTAGATTCAGATTCATTTAATACAAATATAGAGAGTAGTATCTCAAAAGATATTAAAGCACAAAAAAGAGTACTCTTCTATTCACAAGATGATAAAATTAGCAAAGATTCATTTGATATAACTATATTAAAACCATTTTTGCCATCAGAGGTATCGGCTGTTATCCGTTCTGTAGAGGAGAGTGATGTAGTAGAAGAAAAACTTCAAGAGGAGCTTGAAGAGAAGAGTATCTTTGACTCTTTAGAGACTTTAGATGATAAAAAAGAGAAAAAAGAAGAGCAAAAAGTAGATGATTTTTTACTCTCTTTAGATGATGAGTTGTCAAAGAGCAGTAAAGAGAAAGAAGAAGATTTATTTGCCCAACTAAAAGATAATAGTAACGATTTTGATAAACAGTTAAAAGAGGCATTCCCCCCTAAAAAAGATGAAGATTTATTTGATTTAAATATAAAAGATGATGCTTTAGATAAAGAGTTTGATTTATTAGATAAAAAGAAGATAGAGGATATAAAAATAGATGATGATGACCTTTTTGATTTTAATCTTGATTTAGAAGATAAAAAAGAGTTTGATTTAAATCTGAATGTTCCAACCAAAGAGAAACAAGAAGAGAAGCCAAAAGTTGAAGAGAAAGTAAAATTTATTGATACAAAAGAGAGCAAAATAGAAAAAGAAGAGCTAAAAAAAGAAGATATTATAGAAAAATATAATGAACCTCCTAAAAAAGTAGAAACAAAAAAGGTAGAAGAGTCTGAAATATTAAACATCAAAGATATTCTCGAAGATGATAATGATTCTACTACTACTTTAGATAATGATTTAATATCTCCTGATATGGAGCTAATTAAACCAAAAGAGGTAAAAAAACAAAAAGAGAAAAAAAGTAAAAGAAAAAAAGTAGAAGATGATACATCACTACCAGCAGACACTGTTTTTGACACACTTGCATCACTTCCTGTAGATACATTAAAACGACTTCTATCTGGTGCTACTATTAAGATTAGTATTAAATTTCCAAAAGTGAAATAGATGAAAGGAGCGATTTTGGTTCTCTCTGGTCCATCTGGAGCAGGTAAAAGTACAATTATACATCACTCTTCTCCTTATATTGGGAATTACTACTTCTCTATCTCTACGACTACAAGAGAGCCTAGAGATGGAGAAGAGCATGGGGTTGATTACTATTTTGTGACGCATAGAGAGTTTGAAGAGGGAATAAAGGCAGGAGATTTTTTGGAGTATGCTACCGTACATGGTAACTACTATGGAACATCTATAAAACCTGTAAATATGGCTCTTGAAGAGGGTAAATTGGTTATTTTTGATATAGATATACAAGGACACCGTTTGGTTCGTGCCAAGATGGGAGACTATGTAACTTCGGCATTTATCACACCTCCTACTCTCAAAGAGTTAGAGAAACGTCTATATGCACGATGTACTGATAATAACTCTATTATAGAGAGACGTATAGAGAATGCCAAAAAAGAGATAGAAGCTGTTAGTGAGTTTGATTTTGTAATTATTAATGATAGTATAGAGGAGGCATCAGCTCAATTTATAACTATTGCAAATGCGTCAAGATTGAAACATAGCTCTGATGAATTAGAGAAAATGGTAGAAAACTGGAAAAATTAACTAAAATAGAGTATAATCTTGTTATATAAAATCAAACAAAACATAAAAAAAGGATTTACATAATGCCAGGTGGACTAGAATTAGCAGTAATTGTTGGAGTAATCATACTTCTGTTTGGAGGAAAAAAGATACCAGAATTAGCAAAGGGACTTGGTAAAGGTATCAAAGATTTTAAAACAGCCGTAAAAGATGATGAGAAAACAGAAGAGAAGGTAGCAGAGGTTAAAGAGATTAAAACAGATGCAAAAGAGAGCATCACTGATGCCAAAACTACAACTACAACGACTGCTCCAAAAGCTTAATTTAAATAAGATATTCTATCTTTTTTGATAGAATGTCACTGTTAGACCTACTTACAATCCTACAAATCGGAAATTATATATGAAAATCAAATTAAAACTTACTAGAATTATTGAAAATGCACTTAAAGATGCAGATATTAAAGCAGATGATATTGTTATCTCTGATGCTACAAAACCCGAATTTGGAGACTACCAATTTAATGGAGTTATGAAACTTGCCAAAATTTTAAAACAAAATCCACGACAAATTGCTACACGTGTAATAGAACATATAGATACTACAGGTATCATTAAAAAAGTAGAAGTAGCAGGGCCGGGTTTTATAAATATATGGTTAGATAATGGGTGGTTATCTGCACAAGCAACAGCTATTGTTAATGATGATAGAGTAGGCGTTGGATACTTTAGTAGTAATCAAAAAGTTGTAATTGATTACTCTGGTCCAAATATGGCAAAACAGATGCATGTTGGGCATTTACGTTCTACTATTATTGGCGATACGTTAGCTAATCTATTGGAGTTTTTAGGAGATGAGGTTATTCGCCAAAACCATATAGGCGATTGGGGAACACAGTTTGGTATGTTGATTGCCTACCTCGAAGAGAGAGATACCGATGGAAACACTCAAGAGTTAAAAGATTTAGAGCAGTTTTACAAAGATGCCAAAGTACGATTTGACCAGAGCCAAGAGTTTGCCAATAAGGCTCGTGAATATGTGGTAAAAATCCAAAGTGGAGATAGACACTGTTTGAGACTATGGCAAAGCTTTATAGATGCCTCTTTGGGACATTGTGAAGAGGTCTACTCCAAATTAGGTGTAAAACTTACACGTGATGATGTTCGTGCAGAGAGCTTTTATAATCCACAACTTCCTAAGGTTATTCAGACATTAGAAAAGCAAGGCTTATTGACTCTATCCGATGGTGCAAAATGCGTCTTTTTGGAGGATTGGGATACTCCTGTAATCGTCCAAAAAGGAGATGGTGGGTATCTATATGCTACTACCGATTTAGCAGGATTAGAGTTTAGAGCAAAAGAGCTAAAGGCTAATCGTATCTGTTATGTAGTAGATGCTCGTCAAGGTCAGCACTTTAAACAGGTATTTGCTATTGCAAAACAAGCAAATATGGTAAATGAGAGTGTTAAACTTGAACATATCGGTTTTGGAACAATGATGGACAAAGGTGGAAAACCATTCAAGACAAGAGATGGTGGAGTTATCAAACTTATCGACCTTCTTGATGAAGCAGTGGTTCGTGCTAAAGCCTCTATCAAAGAGAGAGATGCTTATAGCCAAGAGGAGCTTGATAATATCGCTAATGTAGTTGGAATTGGTGCTGTTAAATATGCCGATTTAAGTATCAATAGAGAATCCAACTATATCTTTTCATGGGATAAAATGCTCTCTTTTGAGGGAAATACATCACTCTATATGCAGTATGCTTATGCTAGAATCCAATCTATACTAAGAAAGTATAATCAAGAGGAGATAAAAGGAGATATTATTATAAGTGATGAGACAGAACACCGTTTAGCTCTAATGATTCTAAAGTTTGAAGATACTTTAATCAAAGCATCTATAGATGCTACTCCTCATACTATTACCTCCTATCTTTATGATGTTGTGACTCTATTTATGAAATTCTATGAGTCAAACCCTATATTAAAAGGTGGCATAGAAGAAGAGATAAAAATAAGCCGTTTACAGTTGGCAAAGCTAACAGCTTCTGTAATAAAAAAATCTCTGGATATTTTAGGTATTAGAGTTGTAGATAAAATATAAATATTGATTTACATCAATATTATATAATATATATTACTATATAATTATTTTTGTGATACTAAGAAGGATTTTTTTATGATAATTTCAAGTTATATGAGAAACGAACATCGTGATTGTGATGGACTCTTTTCTACAGCAGAAAAGTCAGTAATTGATGGTAATTTTGAAGAGGCAGAGAAGCAGTTTCTACTATTTGCAGATGATACATTAAAACACTTCAAAAAAGAGGAAGAGGTACTTTTCCCAACATTTGAAGAGATTACAGGCAACCGTGAAGGTCCTACTATGGTTATGCGTCATGAGCATGAGCAGGTTCGTGGACTTATTGGAAAAATGGCAGGTGCGATAGAAAATAGAGATAGTGATGCCTATCTATCTATGGCAGAGTCTATGATGATTCTACTCCAACAACACAATATGAAAGAGGAGCAGATGCTCTATGCTATGTGTGATAGAGTAATTCCACAAGACAAAAAAGAGCAAACTTTAGAAGAGATGAAAGCTATTTAATACTTTTATGAATAAAATTTTTATTGATACAAGAGAGATGGAGTATCCCCTACCTCTGCAAATAGCATTAAACCATCTTCAAAATATGTTAGATAGTGACTATATTTATATGTTAAATATTAGAAAACCTATACCTCTATTAGAGATTGCAAAAGAGAGAGGTTTTAACTATTTTACTCATAAAGATGCTAGTGATATATGGCATATTATTATCAGTAGAGATAGAGAAATAGCACTAGAGGAGTTGTTAGATGTTTAGTCAAGGTGGCTTATCTTTAGAACAAGCACCTCCTATCTCAGTTGTACTTAGATTTTTTATGACAGGTGCTATTTTTGGTGTTTTACTAGGCTTATTTCTACTTTTGGATAGTTTTCATGTCAATTTAGGCAATAATAAACAAGCTCTACTTACACATACACTCTCTTTAGGAGTTATGGCATCATTTATGTTTGGTGCATTATTTCAAATGTTGCCTGTAATTGCAGGTGTAGTTATCAAGATGCCTACTAAAAAAGCTATGGTAGTTCATCTACTATTTATAGTAGGTTTATCACTTCAACTCTATGCTTTTTGGGATTTATCTACACCATTTATCTACTTTTTAGCCTCTGCTTACTTGGGAATTGGACTGTTTTATGCTATCTTTCTAATGTTAAAAGAGCTTATTCAGATAAAAGACCACTCCAGTTCATCAAAAGGTATGATTTACGCTCTATTATCTCTCTCTTTGGCTATCTTTTGTGGTATCTATATGCTATTGAGTTTAGGTGGATATATTGATGGTAGCTTGTTTACTCAAATAAGAGAGATACACTACTCTTTTGCACTATTTGGTTGGATAGCACTACTTATCATCTCGGTCTCTTTTCAAGTGGTTGAGATGTTCTATGTTACCCCTAAATACCCACTATTTATAAGTAACTATCTAACTCTAGCTATCTTTTCTTTACTTATATTGAAAATATTAGCTATTTTTATGGGATTAGGGACGGAGTTAATAACATCACTATTGAGTCTACTTTTTATACTCTATGCAGGTATTACACTCCATAGACTCTACCATAGAAAGCGTCCAACATCTGATGCTACAGTATGGTTTTGGCGTTTGGGTATGGGACTCTTTATCGTGAGTATGTTTATAACTATATTAGAGACATTTATAGATATATCTACTGATATTAAAATGTTAAGCAATATCTCTTTTATAGGTTTTGGATTGAGTATCATCTTTGCTATGGTATACAAAATAGTACCATTTCTCACATGGTTTCATCTATCAAATCAAGGCTATATAGAAGCCCCAATGATGCACGATGTTATCCACCCTAAAAAGGCAAAGATACATTTTTATATTCATATTTCTATGTTAACTATTTTGATAACTGCTATATTTTTTGACTATTTTATTTTAAATCTATTAAGTGCTATCTTAGTGTTAATATCATTTGCTTGGTTATTTTATAATTTAGTTTATGCCATTAGAAAGTATCGCTATACACAAAAATATACCAAGAGGTTTGAGTGGTAAGGAGTAGTGATTTTAATCTTATTTAATTATGTTCTTTTATAAAATATTAAATCAGCACCAAAAATTAAACTTAATCAAGCTGTTGCTGATAAAATCAAAATACTATTTGAAGATTTTTTGAAATAAAGAGAATAATTAGAGTTTAATTCTATTGTGGATATTATACATCAAATATTCAAGGCAAAAGATTGAAACAACTATTTAAATATTTTCTTCCATATATTCTCAATTATAAAAAAGAGTTTATATTATCTATATTGGGTATGATAGGTGTGGCAGTTGGTACTGTGGGAACTGCTCATATGCTCAAACCAATTTTAGATGATATATTTATTAATAAAGATAAAGATATGCTATTTTATATACCCTTTTTAGTTATAGGTGTATTTGCTATTAAATCTATTGGAAAGTTTATACAGACATACTACACTGCTTATATTGGTGATGATATTGTTAGAAAATTGAGAGATAAATTGGCTCTTCATCTTATGCATCAAGATATTGAATATCTTAATAGAATGAGAAGTGGAGAGCTACTTAGTCGTATTACAAATGACCTTAATCGTGTTCAAAATGTTGTCTCAACTCTTATTCCTGCTATTTTAGTTAAGATTATGCTTATTTTTACACTTACAGGTTATGTAATCTATCAAAGCCCTAAATTGGCACTATATTTTTTAGTTATTATGCCATTAGCTCTATTTCCTCTTCAGATATTGGCAAAAAAGATGAAACGATACTCTAAACGTTCACAAGAGAGTACCTCTAATTTGACATCAAGATTGACAGAGATTTTTAATAATATTGAGGTTATAAAATCTAACTCTTCTCAAGATTTTGAGCATAAAAGGTTCAAAGATGAGAACTTCCAATTTTTTACCTACTCGATTAAACAGGTGCGTATAAATGCTTTAACCTCTCCTGTTTTAGAGATTTTTGGCTCTATTGCTATTGCCTTAGCTATCTATATAGGGGCATTAGAGGTAATAGATAATAGTATAACTACAGGGACTTTTTTTGCTTTTATTACAGCACTTTTTATGCTATATGACCCGATTAAAGTATTGGCATCTATCCATAATAAAATGCAAGATGCCATAGCAGCCACCGAAAGACTACAAGAGTTATTTGATAGTAAAGCTTCTATTGTCTCTGGAGATAAAGAGTTAAATAGTGTAGATATTATCTCTTTCAAAGATATTCAATTGAAATATAATAACAAGATAGTATTGAGCGATATAAATCTTGTAGCTAAAAGAGGAGAAGTTTATGCTCTAGTTGGAGATAGTGGTTCTGGAAAGAGTAGTTTTATCAATCTTCTAATACGTTTTTATGACCCAAGCAGTGGGGAGATTACTATAAATGGTACTCCATTAAGAGAGTATAGTTTGGAGTCTATTCATCATAAAATAGCACTGGTAACACAGAGAATATTTATCTTTCAAGATACTCTTTTGGCGAATATATGTTATGGAACAGCTCCAGATGAGCAGAAGGCAATAGATGCTTTAAAGAGAGCTCAAGCATGGGAGTTTGTAGAGAAGTTAGAGAGTGGCATATATACACAATTAGATGAGTTTGGTGTCAATCTAAGTGGTGGGCAGAGACAGCGTATAGCTCTTGCTAGAGCATTATATAAAGAGCCTGAAGTATTGATACTAGATGAAGCAACATCAGCACTTGATAATAGGAGTGAAAAGGCGATTCAAAACTCTTTGGAGCTACTAAAAAATGAGATGATAACCTTTGTTGTAGCTCATCGCTTAAGTACTATTGAGAGTGCTGATACTATTCTATTATTAGAAAATGGTAAGGTTATTGATAGAGGTAGTTATAATGAATTGATTAAACACTCATCTAAATTTCAAAAATTAGCTAATAAAAAAGAGGATTAATGGCACAAGCTTTTCATATTAAACTACGAAAAAAGATTAACCCACTTATGCAGAAGTTTTTTAGGAGACTACTAATTAAAGAGGTTCAAAATAGACCTATCGAGTTAGATAAGATTAAAAGAGTGATTATTGTTCGAGTAAATTATCGTATTGGAAATATTATATTTACAACACCACTTATCAATGCTCTATCACAACTCCTACCAGATGTAAAAATAGATATGATAATTGGTGCTTCATTTGTAACGCCACTTATGGAGGGTATGCCAAATATCAATAGAGTATATAGTTTTAAAAGAGATTTACTCAAACACCCCTTAGAGATGTTAAAACTAAAAAGAGAGTTAAATCAAAATAGTTATGATTTAATGATTCTTCCTAGTGGGAGTTCTACAAGTGATGCCATGATGTCATGGGCAGTAGATGCTACTTATAAGGTAGGCTTTTATAATGAAAACTCATCAAAAAGGTTAACAAATGTCATAGATGCAGAGGAAAATATTATACATGAAGCACTTAAGCCATTGGCACTACTTAAAGCTTTGGGAGTAGAAGATATTTATAGATTTAATCACTATCTTGACCTTAAAATTACAAAAAGTGAAAGAGAAGAGAGTAGAGTCAAAAAGGGTATAGGTATATTTAGAGATGCAAGAGGAGAGAAGAAGATAGAGAATAGATGGTGGCAAGAGTTAGTTGATGTTTTACAAGAGTTAAATCCAAAGATAGAGTTTATAGATATACTAGACCCTAACAATCAAGAGCCTCTAAATAGAACAATAGATACAATATCTGAAAAAAATTTAAGGATATTGGCTTCAAAAATTGCTAATTTAGATGCTTTTATCTGTGCTGATACAGGACCTATGCATTTAGCTAGTGCCTCTCTTGTTCCAACAATCGCACTATTTAAAACCACCTCTCCTATTAAATATGGTACATTAGGAGAGAGAGACTTATCTATAGTAATTAAAGATAAGAGTATCAAAGATATAGCTATTGAGATTTATACTCATTTTTATAAACTCGTATAATCTCAGGAATATAGTCTCTAATTCCATCTTCTAGCTCCCACTCT
>JALSOO010000144.1 GCA_026986355.1 Campylobacteraceae bacterium
CTTTTGGTAAGAAGTAGTAAATTATTGCAATAATTGGTGTTGTAAATACAAATGCAACAGCATTATGTCCATACCACCATTGAACTAGAGCATCATTTGTTCCTGCATACATTGAGATAGAGTGCATCACTGAACTTGGAGCATCTCCTGACCAAAATATTGTAGGAACTTCCATATTGTTAAACAAGAACAACATAGCAACTGCCAAGAATGATGACATATAGTACCAAACAGAGACATAGATAGCTCTCTCTCTTCTCATACCAATCATACCAAACATACTAACACCCCAAAGAACCCACCATACTACAATAAGTAAATCTAGTGGCCACTCTAACTCTGCATACTCTTTAGATGTTGTATATCCTAAAATAAGTGTTACAACAGCTAATAAAATAGTAATAAAGTAGAGCCAAAAGTGTAACTTCGCTACTGTCATTAAAAATTTTGACTCTTTTAGAGACATTTTAAGGACTCTCTGTCCCACATAGTACCATGTTGCAAAAATACCACTAAGGGTAAATCCAAATGCTACACCATTGGTGTGAATAGGTCTTAATCTAGAAAATGTTCCATACTCTCCTGCTAAGTTACTTAACTCTGGAAAAGCAAGTTGAAAGGCTAGAATTACACCTATAGTCATACCTATGATACCAAACAATATTGTAGTAAATGTAAACAGTTTTACTACCGAGTAGTCATACTCAAGTTGTGCATTGCTTTGCATCAATACCTCCTCTTAAAAATTTGAATAGAATAGATTTAATATATTACTATATAAAAACTATCTAGCCTATATACTAATTATATAACTATTAATCTACACTTAAATTTATGATAAATAGCTATTATAATTAAATGAATATACCACTCTACTCATAGATGTAAAACAGTATATATTATCTACTATTTTATAGTGTTTATATCTACTTCTTTTGCTTTTTTATCTCTCATTTCTTTTATCTTCTGCTCCTCTTCATAAGCTCGTTGTAAATCTTCTGGAGAGTCAAATAGTGGACTATCCATCATCTTTTTACTATCTTCAAATTGACCACCTTTTGCAGCCCAAATAAAAATACCCAACAGAGTAAAACTCACAACAATACCTACCCCTAATTCCAATATGAGAATACTATTCACATTAAGCTCCCTTAGTGATATGAACTAATGCCTCTTCCATCAAGGCAATATGGTAATTCTCTTGATTGTTTATAAAAGTAAAGAAAGAGGCAAACTCTTTAGAGCTAGAACTTACAGCATCAGCTAGTTTTTTACACTCCTCTTTTGCTCCTATCTCCTCTTGGATTCCATCTTTTAGAAACTGCTCTAAATCATCAAATTTATAAATCTCTTCCATTAGGCTTCGTGGCACACCCAAGATACCCATCTGTGCCATCATCTGACCAAAGCTTCTAAGATGAAAGAAAGACTCATCTATTAAAATTTGAAAAATACGATTCAAAAAAGCATCATTAGAGTTTGCCTTAGAGTAGTTATATACCATGATAAGCTCATACTCTTTATAACTCTCTTCAAATAGAAAAAGTGTCAAAGCATCTTTTGCCTCTTGAGTCAACTCTATATTTGGAAACTCTTTGTTCATATCAAAAGCAGAGCTAACATCTTCATCAGGAAGTTTTCTTAGAACCAATTTTATATAATTTAAATCACTACTTATTCTAAAGGTAATATGCTTATCTTGGCATGAGTCTAGTTCAGTTTCAATAATCTCAATACGTCTAATAATATCATCAATCATAACTGAAAGTTTATCTACTCGAATAGGCACTTGATTAATATCATAACTGTACTCTATATTCTGTTTGATAAAATCATTCTCTATCCATGTAAGATGTTTAAATAGAATATTTGAGAACTCATACAACTCTTGTCTACTCTCTGTATGTGACATAAAACCTGTAAATTGTGTAGCCAACCATGCTTCATGAATATCTCTAAAAAGCTTTTTCATATTAAGCCTCCTCTTTTGGGGTACAATCGGTATTGATGTGATATGAAATCATAGGAAAGTCACTATCTTTTTGTCGCTCTCTATAAGTATCAAGAGAAGCTTTTAGTGCTAATGCCACCATCTCTGTACATGCTGCATCTTCAGGAGTTTGATTTTCCAACAGACCCAAAGTAGCTGAAACTAACTCCTCTGCCCTGCTAAAATGTATCCCTTTAGCTTCTGCTGTAATAAGTGAACCTGCAACAATAGTAGTAGTACAACCAATAGCTTGAAAAGATATATCTTCTATTAGAGGGTCATCTCCATCTTTAACCTTTAGATAGATAGCTACCTTCTCCCCATTTTGTGGATTTTTGCCCATACCAACACTATTAGAATCCTCAATTTTTCCATAATTTTGAGGATTCATCATATGTTCCATTACTAATTTATCTGCATTCATATATT
>JALSOO010000145.1 GCA_026986355.1 Campylobacteraceae bacterium
GATGCGTTGGTTGCAGGGTTCTCTACTGTTGAGATTATACATGGAACAGGCTCTGGAGTTTTAAAAAAGGTTATTATTGATTATCTAAAATCTTACCCTAAACTACAATCATTTCATGGACAAAAAGACAACTTGGGTATAACGATAGTAAAGCTTTAAAAAGCTTATGCTAATATATTTTAAAAAAAGTATTTCATTGGCATTGCTTTAGGAGGTGGAGGTTCACGAGTGTGAGAAATGGATTTAAAGCTTACTCTCACATGAGAGTCAATCTCTAAAACCTAAATTTCTTTGGATATAATAATGAAATTTTTAAATTGGAGAATAAATTGAGTATTCAAGAAACACTAAATGAAGCTAAAAAAGAGTTAACAAATGATGAACATATGTTGGCTTCTGCTTTTAAAGCAGAGAGATTATTTAAAAAACATAAACTTAAAATATATTCCGTCCTTACAATAGCCACTATATATGTATTGGGAACAGTTGTGACAGATTCGTTACATCAACACAGACTTGAATCTGCAAACTCTGCTTATCTAGCACTGACCAAAGATGAGAACAATACAAAAGCATTAGAAGAGTTAAAAAGCAGTAACCCTGCCCTATTTGATTTATACAGCTACCAAAAAGCTATTAAAGAGTCCGATACCAAAGAGTTAAAAGCATTGAGTAGTAATCAAAATTCTATTATTTCAGATATAAGCTCTTATCACGTAGCTGTACTTGAGAAAAAAACAGCTCAATCAGAACTATATGATGGGTTTGCACATGTCAATAATGCTAAACTACTTATTAAAGATGGTAAAATAGATGATGCTAGAGATGAGTTAGATTCAATTTCAGAAGAGTCACCTGTATATAATATTGCAAAGATAATTAAACACTATACTATCAAAGGTAAATAATGCATAGAAAAATTCTACTAGCCAGTTCAATAGCTCTTTTTATATTTTCAGGATGTAGTTCAAAACAGTACTATACACCCGAAGAGACATATAACACATCATCATCAAATATGGGAGATAGAATTGTTCACTATTCACGAGATGGAGCAACACTAGCTAGTGGAGATATTTTAACAAAAATAGAACGTGTCCACCTAAAAGTTCAAAAAGGGTTTCACTTTATTAACAATACTAAAACGGTTGCATTGACAGCAGATAACTATGGTAAATGTTATGTTATAGGTAAACAAGGAGTAGTAGATACCATTCAATTCCCCCAAGCTCTTTTAGCAGGTACAATTACAGGAAAATTTCTTGTCTATCTACTCCAAAACAATAGTTTTGGTGTTTATGACCTACAAAAAAAATCTATTATCTATAGTAGCAAAGCTCAAAAAGCCTATGCGATAGATACACGAGTCGCTAACCCTCTAAAGATAGATGACCTAGTCGTTATACCTACACTTGATGGAAAACTAACTATTTTAAATTTAAAAACATTAAAAGTATCTAAAGAGATGTATGTAAGTACCCAGAGCTATCTAAATAATATTATATTTTTAGGTAGATTGAACAATACACTTATTGCATCTACTCAAAATAAGGTTCTATCTATATCAAATAAGGGTAAAAAAGAGTTATCTATGGGTATATCAGAGGTCATTGTTAATGACAACAGAGAGATATATATATTTGCCAAAGATGGACGAATTTTAAAGGTAGATGAGTCATTATCAATTCAATCTGAAAAGAAATTTAAATTTGCACACTTTTCTGTAGCAACTGTATACAAAAATCGTGTTTATGCTCTCGATAAACAGGGATATTTAATCGTCTCAAATGACTCATTTTCTAAATATAGAGTCTATAAAGTCGAAGAGGTAGAAGGAAAATCATTTATCTCTAATGGAAAACTCTACTACAATCAACAGATTATTGATTTGAACACTCTAACCTATAAATAAAATGAAAGAGATAGCAGATATTTTACAAAAGAAGAGCCTAATATTTAAATCACTTAAACCTATAAGTATCAAAGAGTTAGGTTCTCGAAAAAAGATAGATATTTACTTAGGTGTTGATTTGAAAAAATACTACACTTGTGTAATTCATATCAAAAAAAAGAGTAAGATACTATCTAAAGAGGCACTAGAGATAATGGAGTTTCATAAGAGATTAGAAAAGTTTAATGATAGTAAAATAAATAAGAAGTATATCTATATTCAAGCCCCTATCTGTTCCAAGGCAAAAAAGCTCTTTAAAGAACAAAAATGGACTCTATGGAGTGAGAATTAAATCCCTACATAACTATAAAGTAGTGCATTTCGTAAGCGTGAAAATACATGCTCTTTATCTCTTGGGTCGATAGCAAAACAGCCAAAACTTCTACCACCTTTGGATACATATGGTGCAGTGTGCAGAAGTATCTCTCTATCTCGTGCGTTTCTATTCTCTTTTTGAAGTCCATCTACAGTTAAATATCTGTATCCTTTAGTTCTAGAAATACCCTCTCTTGTTCCTATTTTAAAGAAACCTGTTGGAGTTTTTAGTGAACCTTTCTCATTTCCTGCACTAATAACTCTACCATTTACAGCTCCTGAATTTTTTCCATGTGCTACTAAAAATCTACAAACTTTACCACTATATAGATTAATAATATAGAGTCTTTTATTAAATGCCAACTTGGTGTAATCTGCTATTGCTATATATTTAGGAGAGAGGCGTTTTTTTAAACGATTTTTTTCATAGTAAGCGAATGTATCAGCTAAAGCTTTTTGACTAACATCTGTAGTTCTTTTTACCTGTTCAAAAATATTGTGAAGATGAGCAACAGAGACATAGTGACCTAATGAGTATCCTGTCCCTGCAGAGAGAGTGGTAACCATAAATACAATAAAGAGTAAATATATAATTGTTTTTTTCATTTGAAATCCTTTGTGAATATAAAATATTTTTTAACTATTCAAAATAATAATATTTTTTATATTAATATAAGCTTAGAACTATTTAAAGCTATAAATGTTTTTTTATGTTTTTTAATAAAAATAAAATGTAAAAGAAATAGCCACTTTTAATTAGATAGTCGTTAAAATACGAGAAATAAGATAAGGAATACAATGCACTATTTAAAATCATTAAACGTTCAAGTATTTTTAGGAATCATACTTGGAATCATATTTGGTATTTTACTGCCAAATATAGCATTAGAGCAGAAACTTATAGGAGATATGTTTGTAGCACTACTAAAAATGTTGGTTGTTCCATTGGTATTTGCCTCTATCTATACAGCTCTTACAGGTTTGGGTTCTGTAGAAAAACTAAAAGCTATTGGGTTAAAAACCATTGGACTCTATCTCTTGACAACGGCTCTTTCTGTATTTCTAGCGATTATAGTTATGAATATATTCCCTATTGGAGAGCCTACAAGTTCAGCAGGAATGGAGTATGCTAAAGCATCAGAGATTAAACCCTTCTCTTTTCATGATATGATTATGAGCTTTATCCCTTCTAATGTTTTTGATGCCTTAGCTAGTGGATATATGATGCAAGTTATTGTTTTTGCTATCTTTTTGGCTCTTGCTTCTTTTAAATTAGAACAGAAACATCAAGATGTTCTTTTTGACCTCTTTACCTCTATCAATGAAGCTATGTTCCATATTGCAAAATGGGTTATTAACCTTACTCCAATAGGTGTCTTCTCTCTCATATCCTATATTATTGCCAAACAGGGTATTGATGTGATATTAAGTTTATGGGAGTATGTCTTGGTTGTCTTATTGGTTTTAATTATCCATGCAACCGTTACCCTTCCTGCTGTATTGGCATTTTTTGCCAAGATAAATCCATATCAATACCTAAATGCTGTCAAAGAGTCGAGTATCATGGCATTCTCTACTGCTTCATCAGCTGCTACTCTACCTGTAAGTCTACAAGTAGTCCAAGAGAAAGGTGGGGTATCCAAAGATTCAGCAGGATTTGTACTCCCATTAGGTGCAACTGTATCTATGGACGGAACAGCTGGATATTTAACCATTGCTGTACTCTATATCGCCAATCTAGCAGGAGTAGATATGACTATTGGAGACCAACTTGTTTTAGGTGTGACTGTCGTAGCACTAAGCGTAGGAGTCGCTGCCCTACCCTCTGCCTCATTGGTTATGATGGTTGTTATATTAAATCAAGTGGGATTACCTGTTGAGTATTTGGCCGTTATTGTGGCAGTAGATAGGATATTGGATATGGCAAGAACCTCTCTAAATGTCACTTCTGACTTAGTCGTTACCAAAATTGTAGATACAATATCAAAAAGGAAAGAATCATGAAAAAATATATATTCATTATAGTAGCTTTGCTGTTAACAGGCTGTACATCAGATAGACCAAAACCAAATATAAAAAAGATAACTCAAACAAAAATAGATATAGATAAAAATGATAGCAAAGAGATGAAATCTTTAAAAACAGCACTATCACAATATACAAAAGCAACAATGGATAAAGATATTAAAACACTTATTAGCTTTGTCTATCCTAAAGCATTTACAGTTGTTCCTAAAGAGAAGATGATTGAGATGTTAAGAAAAACATTTAATGCAAAGAATGCACCAAGTATAAAAGATGTAAAACATACAAATATAGAACCTATTCAGAAATATGATAAAGGTTTCTACTCAACTGTAACATCTCTAATAACAACTGTTATAAAATCTCCACGACCTAATGATAAAAAATTTGAGAAATATATGTTAGCAACACTTCAAAAACAGTTAGCACTAAGAGGTACAGTTACATTAGATAGTGAGAAACATCTCTTTAGTATAGAACATACAAATAAAACTATTGCTCTAAATGAAGATGGTTCATGGAAATTTATTGGGTTTAAACAAGCTAAGCAGTATATAGAAAAAGGTATTTTTCCTAAAATGTTAATAGATAAAATTAAGTAGTGACTTCTAAATAGTTAGAAGTCATTAAAAAAATTAGTTGTTGATTATATCACCAATCATAAATGAGAGCTCTAATGCTTGACTTGCATTTAATCTAGGGTCGCATTGGGTATGATAACGGCTTGATAAATCTTCAGCTGTTATAGAACAAGATGTACTACCCGTACACTCAGTTACATCATTTCCTGTCATCTCTAGGTGTATTCCACCTGCAACAGTTCCCATCTCTTTGTGAATAGCAAAAAACTGCTCCACTTCAGATAAGATATTTTCAAAATCTCTAGTCTTGTATCCTGTTGGGCTTTTTTCAACATTTCCATGCATTGGGTCACATGACCATACTACATTTCGCCCTTCATCTCTTACTCTTCTAAGAAGAGTAGGGAAAAACTCTTGAATCTTAGATGCACCCATACGAACAATAAGATTTAATCTACCCTCTTCATTTTCAGGATTTAGAACATCAATAAGCTCAATCAACTCATCTTCACCCATAGTTGAACCAACTTTACAACCAATAGGATTAGCGATACCTCTAAAAAACTCAATATGAGCATCTGTTAAATCTCTGGTTCTATCTCCAATCCACAACATATGAGCAGAACAGTCATAATATTTACCATCACCCTCTGAATCTATCTTTGTTAAAGACTCTTCATAATTAAGAAGGAGTGCCTCATGAGAAGTAAATATAGTAGTTTGATGTAGTTGAGGGACTTGCTCACTAGATAGTCCACAAGCCGATATAAATTTAACAGCTCTATCAATCTTTTCACTTAACTCTTCATATCGTTTCCCCAGTGTATTATCTTTGATAAAATTTAGATTCCACTTATGTACTTTATTTAAATCTGCAAAACCACCTCTGGAAAAGGCTCTTAGAAGATTTTGAGTTGCCGATGCTTGATTGTAAGCACGAATCATATTATGAGGATTTGGGATACGTGCCTCTGGGGTAAATGCTACACCATTAATAATATCTCCACGATATGATGGAAGTTTAACCCCATCAATCTCCTCAAAATCAGAACTTCTAGGTTTAGCAAACTGTCCTGCTATACGACCAACTTTTACAACAGGTTTACCTGTAGAGTACATCATAACCATATTCATCTGCAAAATTAACTTGAAAAAGTTTTTTATATTTGGTGTATTAAAATTAGTAAAACTCTCTGCACAATCTCCACCTTGCAATAAAAATGCCTCTCCTCGTCCTACCGAAGCCAATTGCTCTTTTAGTGTTCGTGCCTCTCCTGCAAAGATTAGTGGTGGATATGAACTAAGCTCAGCCTCTACATCATTGAGTGCCTTCTTATCTTCATAAGTTGGTTGTTGCTTAATCGGAAAATCTCTCCAAGAATTTGGTGTCCATCTCATCTGTTCCATCCTTAAAATAAATTCTGAAATTATACCTTAGTTACTGTTTAGTTTCTATTTTTTAGACTCAATACTCTATATTTTTTTCTCTTTTAGTAACACCCTTTTATAATTTATTAAAAAACTCTATTTACTATCTGTTTATTAAGAAAAGATATAATTTAAAGAAAGCAAAGAAAATATTTTAAAAGGCTATTTTTATGAATAAAAACCTCATCTTATCATCTATAATGCTCTCCTCCTTTCTACTCTATTCAGGCTGTGCAGAAAAAGAGTTTCCAACTGCTACTGATAATTCTCACATAGATAATAACCTACCAACACCTCCTCCTGTAGCTGTAGAGAGCGTAGATGTTATAACAGATGTAAATCCTCCTCATAATACTCCCTATATACCTGATATTAAATATAGTCAAATGAAAACAGTTCAAGGAGGAACAATAAAAGTAGGAGAACATGCTAGAGGTTTTGAGTTTCCAGAATATAAAGGGAAAATTGTTCTATTAGAGTTTTTTGGGAAAGAGTGTCACTACTGTTTTGAAGAGATGCCAATAATCAATAGAATTCAAGATAAATATAGAGATAGAGTAGCCATTATTGGAATTCAATCTACTGACCCTATGAAAGAAGGAGAAGCAGAACAACTGATACAAGAGCATAATATGAACTATCCTATAGTAGACCAAGATGAAGCGAAAAGTATCTTAATATATTTAAGAGATGTTTATGAATGGCATGGTATATTACCCTATATAATGCTTATAAAAGATGGTCAAATCGAGCAAGTTTTCAAAGGAACAGAAAACTCCTTTGAAAATATATCAAGAGGGATTGAAGATATCCCTCTTTAAATTGAGTTAAAACGATTATAAAAAGCAGAATCCTTAAAGATAAACCAACCTAATAGTATCCATAGTATGATACTACTCAATAGTGTAAAAATACCTGCCGATTCATGCAGATGAATCAATGCTTTTGGGTCTATATCTGAAGTAGTAAAGATATAATCCAAAAGTAATCCAAAGAGGATACTTCCAATCACGATACTACCGAGATAGATATATAAAGAGCGTTTGCCCAATATCTTTTTAACTACACCTATGGTTACGGTATTGGTCGCAGGTCCTGCTGATAAAAATACAAATGCAGCTCCTGCTGATACACCTGAAAGCATCAATCCTGCAGCAATAGGCAAAGAAGCAGTAGCACAAACATACATAGGCACAGCAATAATAATAACAATTATATATGATAACCAAGCATACTCAACTAAAATATCACTAAGATTTTTAGGAATAAGGATTGTAATTAATGCCCCTAAAACTAATCCCCATAATAGAGGTTTTGTTATATCTTTTAGAAGTGTTCCAAAAGCATAAGAGAAAACTCTTTGTATAAAATTCCCTTTTTTAGCTGATGAACCACAACATGCACCTGCATTAGAACAACAGCTCTGCTCCTCTTTGGGCTTTTGCATTGAAAATTTAGGTGTGGCAACTGCCTCTTCTCTATCAAAAATATTGGTCAAAACTCCTGCTACCATAGCAATTATCATAGAGGTTACAGCTCTATATATAGTAAATATCCAACCAAATATCCCATATGTTGCCATAATAGAGTCTACCCCTGTAATTGGTGTAGATATAAGAAAAGAGAGAGTTGCCCCTTTGGACGCTCCCGATTTTTTAATACTAGTAGCCAAAGGGATAACCCCACATGAACAGACAGGTAGAGGGATTCCAAAAAGTGTTGATTTTAGAACTGATAAGATATTCTCTTTGCCTAAATGTTTCGTAACCAAACTTTCAGGCACAAGCTCATGTAAAACACCTGCAAAGAGAAGACCAAATAAAATATAGATTGCCATAGCATTACTTAAATCCATTAGGGCATCTATAAAAAGATTGATATATTCCATTTTTTATCCTTTTTGAGACTATATCACATGAAATATAACAAATCCTTAAAATCAACCAACTCAAACAATAATATATTTTTATCTTTAGAGTTTTTCAACTCATTTGAAAATCCACTTTTAGAAAATAAAGCAAAAACATCTGCATTTAGACCCGATTTTTCTGCTTTTTGTTTGAGTTTAGAGAGTTCACTTTTACAAACATGTCTATTGGTATATTTACACTCTCCTAATATTATTCTACCATCTTTATGTCTTGCCAAAATATCAAACTCTGAATGAATATCCCAGTAGTTTCCATTGACTGTAATATGATTATGGTAATAGTGTTCTAGTAGCTCTTGTGATAATTGTTCAAATACAAATGAATTTAATCTTGAGAAGTGCTGTTCAAAGTTTTCAAAAAATCTTTGGCTCTCTCCTCTAATTAAATCTTTATGATAGGGTTCTACAAAACCAAACCAAAAGCGATGAAAAGGATTTTTGAAACGAATCTTTGCTTCTATTTTATAAGTTCGTAATGACTTCTCTAACTTTTGATTTGGATATTTTTTGAGTGGGGCTTCTCTTGAGTGTTCAAACTCTATAACCCCAAACTCCTCTAGCTCTTCAAGTAGCTGTAACCCTAGAGTCTCTCCTACTCTTGCCTTTCTAAATATATTTGATAATCTACCATCTCCACGAGCCGTAGCAATAAGCAAAAAACGATATGGCTCTTCAATAAGATAGGTAGGAGATATAAGTTTATTTAAAACCCTATACTCCTCTACAAAATTAAAACGGATAATAGACTCAACATCATCAAAAAAATCAAGCTCTAAATACTCCTCTACACCTCCAAAAACTGAAAATAGTTCAATAAGTTGTTCTATCTCTAAATAAGCGAAATGGTTATAAAAGTTTTGAAATTTTGTTCTAATAATAGATTCCCTCTTTTTTATATATTATATTCTTTCTTTCTTATGACAAAAGAGTAAATCGTAAAAAATTAGTAAATAAGGTTTAAAATATACACACAATATAGAATAAAAAAATATATCTTTAAGCAAAATATTATTTTTTATAAGCTATAACTCTAATTCATCTCTCGGGGTGCTACAGTCAATCCAAGACTAAAGCTGAGAATAACCCGTAGAACTTGAACTGGATAACCCCAGCGTAAGGAAGAGAAGTGTTTTTATGGTAAATATACTCTATCAACTCTCCTCCTCCTAATACATTATTTAATAAGATAAAATTATAGGAGATTATAATGACCAAGAATTATAAAGATACACTAACCACCTCAAATGAGCTAATTACAAGAGAGCCATTTCCTGCCTCGAAAAAGATTTATGTAGAGGGTAAAATCCACAAAGATATTCGTGTACCAATGCGTGAGATTACACTTAGCGATGAGAGTAAACTTAGAGTTTACGATACATCAGGAGTCTATACAGACCCATCTGTTGAGATAGATGTAGGACAAGGAATTACACCAATTAGAAAAGAGTGGATTTTAGCTCGTGGAGATGTAGAGGAGTATGAGGGACGAATTATGGTTCCTGATGATAATGGCTACTCAACAGATGAACAGCTTGATTTTGTAACAGCTGGGGCAAAAGGACTTGTAAGAACACCACTTAGAGCCAAAAAAGATGAAAATGGAAAAGGGAGAAATGTATCTCAACTTTGGTATGCACGACAAGGGATTATTACACCAGAGATGGAGTTTATTGCTATTCGTGAAAATCAAGATAGAGCAATGAGAGAG
>JALSOO010000146.1 GCA_026986355.1 Campylobacteraceae bacterium
TTGCTTTTTTAAGGTTTACACCCTTTTTTTTATCCTTTTTTTTAGATTTTCGATTAGTAATTTTTGTATGTGGTTCAAATATAAATCTTTCTGTCTCGATACTCTCTAGCTTTTTATTGATTAACTCCTCTATCTCTTTTAGTTGTGTAATCTCTTTTTTACAGACAAGAGAGAGTGCAATACCTTGTCTACCTGCACGACCTGTTCGTCCAACTCTGTGAATATAATCTTCACTATTTAGAGGTAATTCAAAATTAATAACATATGGTAAATCTATAATATCAATCCCTCTTCCTGCAATATCTGTTGCGACAAGTACATCAATAGAGTTCTCTTTGAACTTTTTGAGTGCTTGGGTTCTCATGTTTTGTGTTTTATCTCCATGAATGGCAGAGGCTTTGATTTTGTCATTTCTTAGAGCCTCTACAATCCTATCTGCTTGTAGTTTTGTATTGGTAAATACTAAAACTTGACTCCAACCATTTGACCTAATAGTAGTAGAGAGTAGAGGAATCTTCTCCTCTTCATTTACATAATGAACCTGTTGTTTTATCTCTTGTGCAGATAGATTATCTCTATCTACTTCAATTGTAATAGGATTATGTAGAAATGATTTTGCTAAACTTTTAATATCTTTGGGAAAGGTAGCTGAAAACATAACCGATTGTCTCTCTTTTGGTAGTTGACTAATAATTGCTCTAATATCATCAATAAACCCCATCTCTAGCATCTTATCTGCTTCATCTAATACAACTATCTCTACTTTAGAGAGATTTATAGAACCATTTTTGATATGCTCTAATACTCTAGCAGTTGTTCCTACAGCAATATTTGCCCCTGCACGAATAGCTGATACCTGAGAGCCAAGTTTTACTCCACCATAGAGTGCTACTGATGTATGAGTAAAGCTTTGGGCATATACCTCTATCTTATTATGAATTTGAATAACCAACTCACGAGTAGGAGCTAGGATAAGTGCTTGGATTTTATACCGTTCATCTCCTCTCTTCTTTTCACTACTCTCTTTTAAGTTTTCAAGTAGAGGAAAGATAAATGAAGCACTCTTTCCTGTACCTGTTTGAGAGGAGGCTATTACATCTCTTCTCTTTAATAGTATAGGTATAGACTTTTCTTGAATTTCAGAAGGAGTTGTATAACCCACTTTTTCAATAGTTTTTAGTAGTTTTTGGCTTAATTTTAGATTTTTAAATGACAATATTGCTCCTTATCTTAATAAGAATGGAATTATAGCATATCTCCTCTCTCTTTAACTCTTGTAACCAATATACACAATTTTAAAGTGATAATTCCATAGAGTCTTGCTTAAGCCAAATTTATAAAAAGTATAACTAGAAACAAAGCCTTTGTAAGTTATAATCGCCCAAATATTTTGTAACACAGGATGGATAAATGGAAGGTGTATGGACTTTTTTAGGTGTCATAACAGGACACGGAACAGCTATGGTTGTAGCACACTTGATTTTAGTAGCAGGGATAGTACTCCTTTTAGCTAAAACAGCCTCGGCAACAATGAGAGCCGTACCAGTAGGTACGCAAAACTTTATGGAAGCATATATTCAAGGTGCTATCTCAATGGGTAAAGATACCATTGGAGAAGAAAAAGCAAGACAATATCTACCACTTGTATTGACAGTTGGTCTATTTGTTCTTATCTCTAACTTGATTGGTATTATACCTGGATTTGAGTCTCCAACTTCAAATATTAATGTGACATTGCCTCTAGCAATCGTAGTATTTATATACTATAACTATGAAGGTATTAGAGTAAATGGAGTCAAAAAATACTTTGGACACTTTATGGGACCAGTACCTGTACTTGCTCCATTGATGTTCCCAATTGAGATTGTTTCTCATATCTCAAGAATTATCTCACTTAGTTTCCGTCTTTTTGGTAATATAAAGGGAGATGACCTATTCTTATGGGTTCTTTTAATGTTAGTTCCATTTTTTGCACCGTTACCAGCATATCTATTGTTAACATTCTCTGCACTCTTACAGACTTTTGTATTTATGATTCTTATCTATGTCTACCTTGCAGGTGCTGTAGCTATTGATGACCACTAATTATCTGATTTGATAAAGAGGATTTGATATGAGATTGCCTACATCTTCTTTGTCCATTTTGATAAACTTTTTGTTGGGTGCATCTTGGGCTTTTGCCCTCTTGGGTGCATCAACTCTCTTTTTTCTTTTTCTAAATGTTAGTATTTTTTATGCACTATTTGGTTCATTTCTGGGTGCTTTACCTGGGCTATTTTTTGTACTTCTTATCGAATACTTTTTGATGAGACAAGAGAAGTTAACCGAGTTAAAAAAACATACCAAATTACTTGAAGAGCTTGTTTCACAAGGTCGCTCATGATAGCTTATGCTATTAG
>JALSOO010000147.1 GCA_026986355.1 Campylobacteraceae bacterium
TTATGGTATTGAACCGAGTGTAGATATTGTAAGAGATGAATTTTTCTACTTTTGTCAAAAATCTCCTACACTTGATAGTGCAATAGAGAGGTTTGAAGATAGAGTATATGAGGCAGAGTTAGAAGGGATTATAAGAATAGATGGTGGATTAGTCCATTTGGTCTAACTTCTCATCTTCTAAACCTACAGGATAGACTCTTTTTCCATTATATTCAAAGTATAAATCTTTTTGTGAGAAATAGACATGATTTTTTGTCTTGATAAATTTGACCTCATTCCCCTCAATAAGTATATCTTCTATATTATCACTATGACTCTTAATCCAAACTGGATATTTACTGGTATTTAGAACCCAAAAGTCGGTGTAGTCTATCTCTTTGTGGTGTTGGACTTTGACACCATGTGTTTGGTTACTAGCTATTCCTTTTAGTAAAAAAATATCATGATAGAAGTCATCAATACACGACTCATCTAAAATCTCTCCTTTTCCATTACGCGAAACATAGGCAATAATATCAATATTGTCATCTGTTTTTTCATTGATAATCGTATAGAGCTTTTTTTTATCTTTTATCTTATCCATTCCATCAAATGAGTAGTAGGCATTGATATGTCCTTTTAAAATGATATTTTGAAAATCATCAAAATATAGATTTTCATCTCTTATCTTTTTATCTTTAATCATGTTGGATATTTTTTTTCCAAAACTTTCACTTCGTTGTGAGATATTTTTGTTTAAAATAGGCTCTATATGTTTATCATTTAGTAGACCAATATAAGATAGTAGATTATTCATCTTGTCTCCTATATAGTTAAAAAATAGACTAATCCAATTATTTTTGCCTAGAACTCTCTCTATTAATGTAAGGATATAACTAAGTGCAAATACCTCAAAGATAGGCGAGAACCAAGAGCTAGTTAGCCACATAAATATTTTTGCAAAAATTACCCATAAAGCTTTGAAAAATCCAATAACAATTACTTTTAGCTCCACAAAAACAGCGAGGTGTGTCAATATGTCCGTTAGATACATGACCCATATCCCCAACCCTAAAGGTAGAACAACAACAATAAAGTTTTTTAGTTTAGTACGGAAGTTAATCGCTCTATAGTATTGTAAAAGCTCTTGAAATGGTTTTTTTAGGTGTCTAAAGATATGCTTTTCTAGCCATTTTGAGAGAAGATTATCAATAAACCAACGTTTTATACCTAATAATAGACCTTGAAATAGGGTAAGTGTTTTTAAAAAATGGATAAATTTTAATTTAGATAGAAACCATAGAGATAGAATAGAAGATTTAAAAATTAATACAACAGCTACCATGTATCCCATAATATAGTGATAGGATACAGGATGAATATACGAGAGTAGAGCCATAATTGCAACAGGTACTAAAATTGCAATAAGGGCTTTATATCGTCTTTTCATGTAGTTGTTTAGTCATCAGACTCTACTGTATCAGTAGAGTATACACCTGTCAATGTTTTCCAAATAATTGAAGCATTTAACCCAACCCAAATAATAATTGCAACAGATATTGTTCCTGCCCAACCCATCTGTGTTAAGTTGTCAAATTCAATGATTCCATAAGAGTTAAGTCCCCACAAAAAAGCACCTATAACAATAAGGATAAAGATAGTTCCACCCCAACCAATACTTTGAAATATAGATTTAATAGCAAGTATCCATAGACCTAGCATAAAGATAATTGCAAAAGGTGTAAATCCTGATAGTAAATCTTGTTGAGCTATATAGTGAATAAAATGATACCCTGTTGGGTTCCATGTACCTAGTGCAAGTCCAAATGACATTAATAGAGTAACCCACCAACGAAATGAACTCTCCTCTTTCCCTTTTTTGGTCTTCTTTGTGTTTGTAAATATATTTGACATATATATAATCCTTCGTTATTTTTAGTTAAGTATTAGAATTATATCAGATGAAAGGGGAGAAAATGGTAAAAATATTCATAAATTAGAAGAATAAAAATCTTCTAATTGTTATATTTAATAAATAATAGAGTTTATATCCCTATTTATCTCATTGTAGGAGACTTCACCTAAATAGTTAAACTCTGTAATACCATCTTTTACAACTAATATATAAGGTAATATTCCTGTCCAACCATAGGTTTTTTGAATATTATATTGTAGATTAGTGGCATCTTCTCCTGGAATAATTGAGTATTTAATGTGATTTTTTTGAATTAATCTCTTAGCTTCATAGCGACTCATTTTATCTTCAACTTGTATAGAGATTATTTTGAGATTATTACGATATTTTCGTTGAAGCCTATTTAATATAGACATCTCTTTTATACAATGAGAACAGTTTTTACCAAATAACTCTAGTATAACTACCTTATTTTTATATTTAGGAAAGA
>JALSOO010000148.1 GCA_026986355.1 Campylobacteraceae bacterium
ATTATGAAATTAATGCTGATATTAATGCGAGTATTAATATAGAGCAGAGAGGATTGGAGTCTCTTGGGCTAGGAACTAGCCTTCAAGACTATAAAGAGAAAGCCTTTCAAATTCAGACTCATTAGAGACTGCTAGTTAGGAAGCCACCTCCCTTTAGGAGGTGGAGGTTCATACAAGATTTTTGATAATGTTGGGATTTAGCTTAACTCTTGGATATACGATATAGCTTGTAAACCAGCAACTGCTCCATCTCCTGCAGATGAAACTACCTGTTTTGGTGCTTGTATCCTTATATCTCCTGCTACAAAGAGTCCAGAGAGATTTGTTCTCATACTAAGGTCTACCACTACTTGTCCCCAATTATTTACTTCACAGATAAACTCTCCATTTTTATCTTTTAAAACAGAGTTGTTTACATTATGACCTACAAAGACAAAAAGCCCCGTATTTGGCATATCTACAACCTCATCTGTTTTGATATTTCTAATCTTTACACCATCAAGCCCCATAGCTCCACCGTATGCCTCTTCGATAACTGAATTGGTAATTATATGAATATTATCTTTTTTCTTTACTCTCTCTAGTGTTGGTGGTGCTGTTCTAAAGGTCTCTCTTCTATGTACTACATAGACATCTGAACAGATATTTGAGAGATAGAGTGCCTCTTCTAAAGCTGTATCTCCTCCACCTAAAACTGTTACAGGTTTATTCTTGTAGAAAAAGCCATCACAAGTAGCACACGTACTTATACCTCTTCCAAAAAACTCATTTTCTCCTTTGAATCCTGCTCTTTTAGGTGTAGAACCTGTACAGGTAATCACAGTTAATGCTTTATACGTTTCACCACCCTCTACGATAATGATAAAATGGTTATCTCTTTTAACAACACGCTCTACTTTTTTCATCTTATGCTTCAGACCAAAAGCAAAACACTGCTCTTGCCAACCATTCATAAAATCCATACCTGTTTTAGTATGGTCAAAAAAACCAGGATAGTTCTCTATCTCTGAACTACCAGTAATCTGTCCACCTGGCATACCCATCTCAAAGAGAGTTACATTTCTAAGACCACCACGAGTCGCATAAAGCCCTGCTGTAAGACCTGCTGGTCCTCCACCAATAATTGCACAATCTAACATTGCCAAATCCTTAAATAGTTGTTGTTGTAAAGTTTTTTAAAAGAAGTAAGTTCGATTGTATCGAATATAATAAAGCTTCTCATGCAAAAGCATGAGAGTATATAGTTATAGTTGAGCGTTGATTTTTTCAGCAAATGCCTCTTTTGAAGCAGCACCTACCATCTGGTCAACTAACTCTCCATCTTTAAAGAAAAGAATTGCAGGAATTGAACGAATTCCATATTTTACAGAAATCTCTTGTTGCTCATCTGTATTTACTTTTGCAATAGTTGCTTTTCCATCAAAATCATTTGCTAACTCTTCTACTACAGGAGCAATCATTCTACAAGGTCCACACCATGGAGCCCAAAAATCTACCATTGTTACACCCTCTGCGATTGTTGCGTCAAAATTCTCTTGTGTTAATTCTACGTATGTTGCCATATTGTTATTTCCTTAATTTTAATTTTTAATTAATGTTGATATTGTACATCAATTATGTTTATAAGTTATGTAGTTTATAACTTAATTGAACCGATTTATAGCTTATGTTATCTTAATTTGTCAAGTCTAATCCAAAAAAATTTCAGCATATTGTGCAGAACGGCTATTTTGTATAACATTTACAGACGCTCCTTTTACCGTATAGACAAAAGATAACTTGGGCTTATCTGTTCTATTGGCATTTGCACGATGTAGAAGCTTGGAGTGAAAAATAACTACATCACCCATATTTAAGTTATAACTCTGCTTTGTTTCAATAAGTGACATATTTTTAGAGTGATTAGTTTTAAAATACTCTTTATCACCAAACTGCTCCTTGGTAAAAATCATAGTATGACTCTGTGGTATAAACTCCAAAACACCATTTTGACTATTCTCCTCTCCTAGTGCCAACCAAATACTTACTAAATTATCTCCCTCATACGACCAGTATCGTCTATCTTGATGCCACTCTGTTTGAGTACTGCTATAAGGCATTTTTGTCATTATAGAGTTATGGTGTGCCAGTGTCAAAACTACCTCATCATCTAAAATCTGTTTGAGTATCGGTCGTATCTTTTGATTTTCCATCCAATTTTTAAATAGAATATCTCTATCATAGACTTGACGGAGTCGTCTAACTGTTGTATCTTCTCTCTTTTCTATACTATTATAATCACTAACATCTCTACGATACTCTTTTGATTTTAGACCGTAACCAATCTCTGTCTCTATAGGCTCTATTTTATGCTTTAGATGGGCTTTGGCTACATCTAA
>JALSOO010000149.1 GCA_026986355.1 Campylobacteraceae bacterium
ATACTCTGGAGAATTTGTTGGATTTATGCCATGTAGAGTTGGTATTGTCGAAGATAAAAATGGAGATGTTTGGTTATATACAATGAACTTAGACATGATGATTTCAGGTGGACATACTCTACCAGCTAAACTTCTTGAGTATGCCAAAACTGTTAAAGAGGCTATGGTTCAGATGATTACTTATGGTGCTGCTGGAGAGATTCCAGACTAAAATATACTCTACTACTCCTACATTTTAAGGTAGGAGTAACTTCTACTTACTTTTAAACCCCCTATATTTAATTAATTACTCTATATCTTTAATATTATTTTAATATAATACTCCTTGCTAGATTTTTTAATCTAACTCTAAACTATTTCTAATATAATAATATTAGAAAATAAATTAAAACGGAATATAACTATGAAATATAAAAAAACTATAATAATACTCACTTTAATCTCTACTCTAAATGCTACTTCTCCTAAGGACTCAAATATTACATCTGTGGAGTTAGAAAAATTAGAATTACAAAATAAAATTCTTGAAGCTAAACTAAAACTAAAAGAGTTAACTCAAAAGAGTCAAAAATATAAAGAGATAATCGAAGCTCAAAACAGTGCTAAAATAGCTGAAGCCAAAACAGATAAAATAACAAATGAGATAGATTTAAAAAAAGCAAAATGGGAGCTAAAAAAAGATGAATTGGAGTCAAAACTATCTATAATCAAAATAGAAAAAGAGCTAAATAACTATGTAGCTAAAAAACCAATCTATTTGGATAACCCTTTAACAAAAGATAATAGACTCATTATTTCAGATAGAAGAGTTGCATTAAATGGAGCTATTACTGATGAAATGGCAGATAGAATAGTTAGAAAAATAAACTATTTTAACAACAAAGATGCTAAAAAACCTATATTTATAGTTATTGATAGCTCTCCTGGTGGTTCTGTCATGGCAGGATACCAAATTATGAAAGCTATGGATAGTAGTAAAGCACCTATATATGTAGTACTTAAATCATTTGCAGCATCAATGGCAGCTATTATTGTGACACTTGCTGATAAATCTTTTGCCTACTCTCATGCAACTATGTTACATCATCAACCAAGTATGTATCAACAAGGAAACAATAACCTTACAGAGCAGAAAGAGAACTATAAAAATTTAGAGAGATGGTGGAAGTTTTTAGCAACACCTATCGCAAAAAAGATGAAAATAAGTATAGATGAGTTTCAATTAGAGATGTATAAACACTCATCAAAAGGCAATTGGTCAGAGTTTGCTATTGATGCACAAAAGATAGGTTGGGTGAATACTATTGTAGATAAAATAGAAGAGACCTCAATCGTTTCATCAGATGTGGTAAAAAAAGAGAAAGATAAAGAGAAAAATAAAGATAAGGATAATAAAGATTTTGAGACTATAAATAGAGTAGGAAATCACAGTCGACAACTACCTCATCTAAACCCAAATGATGCCTACTTTATATATAATCCAAATGGATATTATAAGTTTTAACTATTATTACTCTTTAAATATAATTAAATTATAATTACTTGTTGTTACGATAGCTTTATGAGTAGGGACAGAACCGTTACGGTTCACTTTGGAGAGTTCTTCTCTTAACTCTTTAATCTCTCTACTCATTTCGTCCATCTGTTTTTTTAACTTCAAAATAACATCTACTCCAGCTAGATTAATACCCATTTTACGTGTTAACTGTAGTACAAATTTGATTTTATCAATATCACGTTGAGAGTAAAGACGCATACGCCCTCCTGTACGAGAAGGTTCTATTAAACCCTCTTTCTCATACTGTCTTAATGTCTGTGGATGTATATCCAATATAGATGCAACTACCGATATAAGATATACAGGTTCATCATAACTATGCATCTGGAAGGTTCTCTTTTAAAGTTTTCTTGAAATCATCATCAAAATCATCTATATTTGGCAAAATGATATTTGCAGTTAAGTATAAATTACCTTTGAGAGATGTTTTTCTATCTACAACTCCTGCTCCTCGTACTCTAAATTTTTGACCATTTTTTGTATTTTTAGGAATTTTTAGTGTGATATCATTATTGATTTGTGAAGTAATAGTTACTTTTCCACCAAAGAGTGCTGATTTTAAATTGACATCCATTGTCATATAGAGGTCATTACCCTTACGCTCAAAGATAGGGGAGGAGGATACTCCAACTTGGATAAGTAAATCACCTCGTTTACCCATCTCTCCTACAGCACCTTTTCCTCTAACTCTAAGGGTCTCTCCATCTTTAATCCCTGCAGGAATTTTAATATCAAAACTCTCGTTATTCAAAGAGACATTATGTTTTCCACCTTTTACAGAGACATAAAAAGGGATAGTGATATT